>JBDSRX010000018.1:0-5574 GCA_039929105.1 Candidatus Dojkabacteria bacterium | reverse complement strand
ACAGTATTAATAATTTCAACAACTCTTTCTTCTAGTTGATCAAAAATCCAATCAAAGTTTGCTTCCCTATCAGGGTTTAAAATAATCTCGGCAGTTTCGGAACCCTCTGCAGGGATTTTCTTAGTGTAAGTAATTACAACATTCTTAGCACCTTTAGCAACAATAGGCTCATTAGTCACCTCACTTATTAAAGCCGGGATGATAACTTCATTTGCGTTATTAGCAGCTAACTCTTGATAAGCAACATATTCAAATACAGCTCTAAATAATTCACGACTTCGAATGTGGAGTCTTAAAAGGAACATTATTGCTTTTGGATTATTATCTCTATTTATAAGTTCTTTATTAGTTTGATTGAATAACTCATTATAATCAAATGATTCTTGGTAGTTTATAATTACTCCTTGAGGATTCTCAGGGTCTGGTAAAATCTCCCTGTTTCTTTTTCTCATTAGTCTTACTGCATTTAATATATCCGATAGGTTTACTTCGGCTCCTTCGAAATTTATTTCACTTAAATCAATAGGGTTCATATCTATTTCCATTTCTTTAGGATTTACGACAACCTGTTCAACAGAGATAGTTCTTACCTCGTGAGTCTTCCTTTTCTTTCCTAAAAGTTTGTAAAGTCTATCTAAAAGTACTTTAGCAGAAACATCATCTGGTTTTACATTTGCATAAATATATTCGATAGCTTCGTCTAGCATCGTAAAGTATTTTGGCGCTAATTCTTTCCATAAATCATTATTTTCTGTTCTTGCTCTTTCAACAAAAAACTCCAAAGATGAAAGTGTCATTCCCACTTCAAAGAATGAACCACTGGATAGTTCTTGTGAGAGCTGATTTATTAATTTATAGAAAGAATCAGATCTATATTGATCGATAGGTGAAAGTAGTTTCTTTTCATTTTCTGTTTCCATATTGACAGTAGTAAAATTAAAAATTAATTTTTCTAGATACTTTCCTAAATTCTTCATGAAAATGATGAATTCTGGTCTAGGTGAATAAATAAATTCATTTAAATAAGTTTCGGATAGGTTAGAATAAGAGTTCCTTTCTAGTTTAAGTTGCCTTGCTTTAGATAAAAAAGCAAGTAAAATACTCCTTTCTTGTTGTGTGAGGTTGTAGGGTAAGATAAGTAATTTATTTGTAGTTTTACTAAACAATTGATCTTCAATTGACTTAAGTGCCGCATTAATTTCAATATGTTTAGACTCTTCTAACACTTTTGACTCTTCATAAAATTTCTCAAGGTCTGAAATCCTTATCCTGTATTTTAAAACTACTTCGGGATCATTAGCAGTAGCTTCCAAAGGATAATCAAGATAAATATATCTATCTACGATATCTGTAATATAAGCTTCAAGTCGACTCATTGTTACAGTTTCTACGGATTTTAATTTAGAAGAAACTTTTGCTTCGTATGTTTGATCTAATAAGTATTCTATTTTAAAGCCTGGATGTTTTAAGGATAACTTCATTCCTTTGTAAAAACATTGATTTTGCTCTGTCTCTAGAATTTGATCCAAGTTCAGCTATAAACTATATTAGTGCTCGATTCTAACATTCCATCCTTATATCTACAATATATTGTTATTACTTTTTGGTGAATTGCTATATAAGGATTATTTTCTTCATATTCCCATTGACTTTAAATCAAATTATTCATAAACTGGAGATTAGTGGGGAAAGGTGGTGAATTGGTAAATAAAAAATATGCATTTTTAACTATTTTTACAATTCTGCTAAAATCCTTAATTTAATCCACTATGTTGATAGGTGAATATTCGGTTCAAATCGGTGAAAAGAACAGAATAGCAATCCCAAAAAGGTTAAGAGATAACCTAGAGGGAAAGCTTTTTCTAACCAGAGGTTACGAAAACTGTTTAATATTGGTGGATGAAAATAGATGGAGTAAACTTATTTCCGAAATAAATAAGAACCCATTATTAAGTCTGGGAGTAAGAGATACCAAAAGATTTATCTTGGGAGGAGCTGTAGAGCTAGAACCAGATAGTCAAGGAAGAATTGTAATAAGTGATGCATTAAAAGAATTTGCGACTATTCAAGAAAAAGTAACATTCATAGGAGTAGGAGAATGGGCAGAAGTATGGTCAGAGCAAAAATGGAAAGATAAATTAAATAATTTAAGTAAAAACGTATCAGATCTAGCAGAGAAGTTGCAAAGTTGAAAGGTTGCAATGTTGTAAAGTTGGGTAACCTTATAACCTTGCAGCATTACAACATTTAAACAATATTATGAAGCACATAACAGTATTAAAAAAAGAAACAGTAGATCAATTATCACCAAAAGAGAATGGAGTATATGCTGATTTAACTTTAGGTGGTGGAGGTCACTTAAAAGAATTATTAAGCAGAGCAAAGAACTTAACAGTACTAGCTTTCGATATTGATAAAAATAATATTAAGTCTTTTGCAGAAGAAAATGGACAAGAAGTTGCAGAAAGTATTAAAGTTGGAACTTCAAAAGTATATTTAATAAACGATAATTTCTCTAAACTAGAATTTTATATAGAAAAGTTTGGTTTAGATAAATTAGATGGAGTAATAGCAGACTTAGGTTGGTCTATGGATCAACTAACTACTGTAGAAGGAATGTCTTACGAAGATAGGGATGCAGAACTAGACATGAGAATGGATGTAAATTTAGGTGTAAGAGCTAGCGACTTATTGAACGCTTTAGGAAAGAATGAATTAGGAGAAATGTTTAAGAAATACGCAGATATTTATGGTTCACAAAACTCTAAGTTAGTAGAAGAAATTAAAGCATTTAGAAAGAAGAAGTTAATTATAACTGTAGGAGATTTTTTAAGAATAGTGGATAGATCTTTTGGATTAGAACATGCAGATGCAAAAGGAAAAAGTAGAAAGTTTCAAACATATTCTAAAATTTTTCAAGCATTAAGAATCGCTGTAAATAACGAATATGGAAGCCTTAATGAAGTTGTAAAAGTAGCATTTAATAGTTTAAAAGAAGGAGGAGTATTTGCGATTATTACATTCCATTCGGGAGAAGACAAAATTGTAGAAGCTTACTTTAATCAACTTATTACAGATAAAAAAGCAGAAATAATTACGCAAAACGGAAAAGATAAATATATAAGACCAAGTGTAGACGAACTATTAGCAAATATAAGTGCAAGAAGCGGAAAATTATGGGCTTTTAAAAATATATGAACCAAAGAATTGAAATAAACAAAAAAATAATATCATTCAAAAAGATTAATAAGAAATTATTAACAATAAACGCTATATTAGTTGTTGGGTTTTTTGCATCCCAAATTTTAGTAACTTCTGTACTAGGAACTAAGACACAAGAAATTGATGAGATTAGACAGACTAAAGATGATTTAAGACTTAAAAATGAGATTCTAACTGCACAAATAGATAAAGCTAAGACAATCACAGCTTCCCAAGAATTAGTAGAGAGATTAAAACTTTCTACAAAGGACGTAACATTCTTAAATGATAAAACTCCAGATGATCTAGCATATGATCAGAGCACAGCACAGTAACGACAATCTGGCTGCAAAGGTAAGATCATTCTACTTGATTGCTTTTTTTACCGGTATTCTAATAATTGCATTTTGCCTAAGGTGGCAAGTTGTAGAAGCGCAGAAATTTATAGAATACGCAAAGAGTAGATCAATTACTTCAGAATTAAAATCTTATAGAGGAGCAATATATTCCAAAGATGGAACAACATTAGCTTACTCAGAACCAAGATTTAATATCTATGTTTGGGTAGACGATCTTGTGCTTGCAGAAACTAATGGAACGCAAACTCGAGATGAGTTCTATACAAAAATGGCCGTAGCATTAAGCCAATCAACTACAGATTTCAAGACTACAATAGATAATTACTATAATCAAAAAATAAGATGGATTCCCGTAGCAAAAGATTTAACAAGTGCAGAATTCGATAAAATAAAGGCATTAAAAAGAGATTCAAATCCAGAACAAAAGTTAACAGGTTGGGATTACGAGGTTGCTTCTAAAAGAATTTATCCTGAAGGTCGTCTAGGATCTCAATTAGTAGGATTAACAAACGAAGTAAATGGAAAGCTAACTGGAGTAGGAGGAATAGAAGAGCATTACGATGGATTATTAAATCCAAGACAAGGATTTCTAACAGGAGAAAAAGATGCAATTGGACAAACCGTTACAATAGCACTTCAACAAACTATCGAACCGAAAAATGGTAGTTCGGTCTACACAACAATAGATAAAAACTTACAAGCAGTCATTGAGAAAAAACTAAAAGAAGGAGTTGAAACTTATAAATCTGTTTCAGGATCTGTAGTTATAGAAGATCCAAAAACAGGTTCTATATTAGCAATGGCAAACTATCCAGACTACGATCCTAATATTAGAGCAGAAAAAGATCCACAAGCTTATGGAAACTCTGCTACTTTAAGACCATACGAAGCAGGTTCAATTGGTAAAATTATGACCCTTGCTACTGCGGTAGAGATGGGATTAGTAGATAAAGAGACAGTTGTACTTCCAAATGGTCACGCTGGTTGTGAGACCATACACGCAGATTTACCACCACTTTGTACATGGGACAGATTACCTCAGCCTGGACCAATGAAAGCTTTTGAATGTTTCTATAAATCCGATAATATTTGCTTCTTTCACTTAGCAGAAATGATAAACAGAAAAGATATGTACAGTTCATTTGCAAAGTTTGGAGTAGGAAGTGCAAGTGGAATTGATTTAGGAAGAACAGACTCATACGGTCTTTGGAAAGACTATACAGATTGGAATATTGGAGACGTAGCTGCGTTCTCTTATGGTCACGGTTATCAAGTAAACTTAGTACAAGCTGCAGATTATGTTTCTACAATTGCAAACTATGGTGTAAGAATGAAACCAAGAGTTGTAGATAAAGTTGTCGATAGCGATGGAAATGTAAAAGAATATAAACCAATTGTTGTAGAAAGAGCAGTATCAAAAGAAACCGCAGATAAAATGACAGAGATGATGAATATTAACTTCGATTTTAGTACACCAGAATGGTATAACAAAATCTTGTTCAACGATTATTACCTAGGTGTTAAATCTGGAACAGCTTTATTAGTTCAAAATGGGGTATACGTAGACGATATTAACGCTTCATTTGTTGGATTTGATGCTTCACCAGAACGAACATTTGTTATGACACTATGGTTAGAAAAACCTGAAAATCTATTATCATTCTACAACTCCAGACCTCTTTGGATGGATATGTTCTCCGCAATTAAAGATATTATCGGAGTTCCACTGAAAGGTACTTGGTAACTTCATGATATTACAGCCTTAAATCTTAGCGAGCAATGCGAGCTTTAGATTTTGGTTGGCAGAGCCCACCTGTAACCTTCATTTAGCATACAACATTAACAGAGTGGCGCTATTGTTGGAGTGGCAGTCTTTCAAAAATCCGAAGCACGAATGAAGAAATTCAAAAGAATCTCAATAAACTGTGTCATCCCGCACTTGTTGCGGGATCTAGATCTTCGTAAAAAAGAGATCCCGCAACAAGTGCGGGATGACACTGAAAACTATCGTGGT
>JBDSRX010000017.1:0-3580 GCA_039929105.1 Candidatus Dojkabacteria bacterium | reverse complement strand
GATCATTACAGCGTTTCGATTGGTTGGGACCACATGAAGTATGTAATGACTCAAAATCAGATAGCTAACGTTACAGGCGATATTAATTTACCTGCTGACCAAGCTGGATCTATTTATAACGGAGTTTATAATAATACACCTGTAGATATGTCTCAGGGTGGTGCTCAGGAAGGTGGTAATCCAGAAACTAATACTGCTTTTTTAATGTATGAACATACAGATGGTTTAAATTACATCAATACTGAGGTTTCCAGACATGATGATATTTCTAAATTATTTGGCATAACTAATACTGATAAGGTTCAGATTAATTTGACTGAAGGTTTAGGTGCAGGGCTTTTATATCCTAAAACAAATACAACTCTTTTAGGAAAAGAACGTCATGATGATTTTCACGTTTCCGGTTATGGATTATCTGCTAAAGCGGGTATTAACTTTACTTTCTTCAAGTATTTCTACTTGCAAGGTGAGCTAAAAGGCGGTTACATTAACATGCAGGATATTAGAACTACGCAAAGTAATGATGATAAAGCTTCCCAGGACTTTTTCTTTTTTCAAAGAATTATTGCTGTAGGTGGAATTTTTAGAATTTAATCTATCACAAAAACATATCAAAAATAGCTATCATTTATTTGGTAGCTATTTTTTTTATTACTTACTTTGTAATTCAAAGTTCTTTTAATATATTTGAAAAGAATTTTAGAAGTAAAGCATAATAAAGTACTTTTAGCATTCAATTATAAAAAACATGAAAAAACAAAAATACCTGTTTCTGGGAATCACATTCCTTTTGAGTTTTGGATTTGCTTTATTTGTAGCCATGTCGGTTTTTCCAAATAATCCATTTTCAAAAAGAAAAGCAGAAAATACGATTGAGAGTAAAATTAAAGATGGTGACATTATCTTGCAGACTTCTCAATCTGCGCAATGTGAAGCTGTTCGAATTGCTACAAATTCTAAATTTTCACATTGTGGTATTATCTATAACATAAACGGAAACTGGTTTGTATTTGAAGCAGTTCAACCGGTAAAACTTACTAAGTTTGAAGACTGGATCAAACATGGAAAAGATAATAAATATGTTGTGAAACGATTAATTGATGACAAGGTTTTAACCCCTGAAGTTTTGCAAAAGATGAAAGATTATAGTCAGCAATTTGATGGAAAACAATATGATGCGTATTTTGAATGGACTGACACAAAAATATATTGCTCTGAACTTGTCTGGAAAATATATAAAAATGCTGCAGGAATTGAACTTTCAAAATTGAGGTATTTAAAAGACTTTAATTTAAGTGACGTGAGAGTTCAAAAAATATTAGAAGAACGATATGGAAACGAAATTCCGCTTGACGAAAAAGTCGTTGCTCCTGTTGACCTTGCAGATTCTAAAGTATTGAAAACCATAATAGATAACTATTAAAAAAATAAGTAAAAGCTAATGCACATCTATTAGCTTTTTTCTTTATTAATTTACTTTGAAATTCAAAGGACTTTTAAAAAATAACTATGAAAGATTATTGTATAGAAAAATTATATGAGTGCAGTAAAAAGCCTTATCAAAAATATTTTAAAAAAAATAAACCCTGGGAAATCAACAAGGACGAATTGCTGCATTATCCTGAAGGAAGTCTTGGATTTGGTTTAGGAAATTTTCTATCCAGAAATCATTTTGATATTCAGGAAAAACTGGAAGATCATGATATTATTCATGTGCTGACCAATACAGGAATTTCTGTTGTGGAAGAAATAGGAATGCAATATTATCTTTTAGGAAACGGAAAGAAAAGCTTGTATTTATTTCTGGTTATTGCTTCTGGTACTCTCTTTTACCCGAAACACATAAAATACTTTATACAGAAATATAAAAAAGGGAAAGAGGCATTTACATTCTACTATCTGGATTTTTCAAAAATGCTTTTTATGCCCGTTCAATCAATTCAACAATCTTTTAAAATTTAATTTTATGAAAACGATTCAAGACAAAATTTTTAAAGAAAAACAATCTGCAGAATTGGCTATTGGCACTTTTGCTATCAGTACTTTTATGTTTATACTTTATATTATTTCAAACGAAAGCCCAAACATTTTGGTTATTGCCTGGCCATTTGCTGTTTCAGGTATTGCGTTAAATAGTATCATGTTTACTCATTTAGCCGACAGGTTTATTCACTTACCGGAATATCGAAAAGATATTGCGTTTAAGATCTTAATTCTGCTTTCTAACATTCCGATAACGTTTTTGTATTATTTAGTTGTAATGAAGCTTTAAATAAAACTACTGCGAAAGTATTCAAACAAAAAAAAGCTACAAGTATCAACTCATAGCTTTTAGATATTTTTATTTTTGGAAATTTAATTTGCCGTTGGTGTTATAATTCCGGTTTGATCCATTAAATAAATTAATGATGTCATTGTTGCAGCCCCAAGTTCCAGTTCTCTTTTGTTTACTGCATCAAATTTGTCGTTTGCTGCATGGTGATAATCAAAATAACGTTGTGAATCTGGTTTTAAACCTGCTTTTACAATTGCTTTAGACGTTAAATGACCAATATCTGAGCCTGCATGTCCTATTGTAAAACTGTGCACTAAATATGGCTCAAAAAGATCTTTGAAATCTTTTATTTTTTTATAATTCGCATCGTCAGCTTCTATAGAAAATCCTCTTGGAGTAAATCCGCCTGAATCACTTTCTAAAGCAAAAATATGGTTTTCATTATTTTGTTTAGAAACTTCTTCGTACTTCGCTCCTCCTTTTCCTCCGTTTTCCTCATTCATAAACAAAACAACACGAATGGTATTTTTTGGTTTATAATTCAAGTTTTTAAGGATACGGATTACTTCCATACTTTGCACCACTCCTGCTCCATCATCTTGAGAACCATCGGCTAAATCCCATGAATCTAAGTGTCCGCCAACAACCATAATGTTTGATGGAGTAACTGTTCCAGTCAATTCCCCTATCACATTATGCGATAAAACATCCGGCAAAGTCTCACAAGATTGTTTAAAATAGAATTTTAAAGCTGGATTAGCTTTTAAAGTTTTACTTAACAATTCAGCCCCATTTGTACTAATTGCAGCTGTTGGAATATATTGCTCTTTGGGTAAATCGCCATAACTTTGAGCGCCTGCATGAGGAAAATCGTCTAAACGTAAATTCATTGAACGAACAATTGATCCTACAGCTCCTAATTTAGCTGCTTCTTTTGCTCCTGCAAATCTTTGATCTACACAAGCTCCGTATGAAACAAACGTTTCGATATTTTCAGGATTCATTGGTCTGTTAAAGAACACAATCTTACCTTTAACTTTATCTCCTAATGTTTTTAATTCATCAATTCCCTGTACTTCAATAATTTCTGCTGTAAGTCCTGTTTTTGGAGTTGCAACTGATCCTCCTAAAGCGCAAATTGGAATATTGGTTTTTACTTTTCCGTCTAAAATATAAGCAGTTTCTTTTTCACCACGAACCCAATGAGGCACCATCAATTCTTGTAAATACACTTTATCGAGCCCTAATGATTCTAATTGTGTCTTAGTGTATTGAACCGCAGCTTCAGCATTCGTTGAACCAGAT
>JBDSRX010000016.1:0-54403 GCA_039929105.1 Candidatus Dojkabacteria bacterium | reverse complement strand
GAAAATTATGAATTAAAAATCAATTTTCAATAGTACTACACCTCATTCCTCATTCCTAAAAAACTTCCTTTTCTACTGTGTAACGTAATTGAACTGCCACAAGGGTAATAGTCGTCAGGCGGTCGGTGGCAATGTCTATCCCTCTACCCCTAAATGTAATACAGAATAGCTAAATTTCATGTGAAAAATTATCTTTACGGGTAACAAAATACGAAATTTATATCTATTCTGAGTGACCCCAACTTCCAGCCTTACTTCGAAACCTGAGAATCCTTACCCTATAGGATTTTATTAATGAAACTCAATATCTATTTACCTGTAAGTCTTTCAACTGGTACAGGTCAATTAGTTCATACTCCTTGGCAACATTCCCCACTTGGGATATGAGAAAAATGGCAACTGTGAATTCAGTACAAAGAATACTAAGATATTGACACTTGAATAGAGAAGTCATAAACTAAGGTAATCGAAAGTAAGCAATTGCTTTCCGAGTATTTTATTTATTATTCATTTAAAATGAATAAAGCAGACTTAGTCAACTGGGTTGCAAACAAAACAGGTATGACAAAAAAGGACGTTGCAACATCACTAGATGCAATCATCGAAGGTGTAGTAACAACAGTTAAGGGTGGAGACACACTTACACTTACTAATTTTGGAACTTTCCTTGCTGTAAAAAGAAAGGCAAGTACAAAGAGAAACCCAAAAACTGGAGCTCCAGTTAAGGTTCCTGCAAAATCAGTACCAAGATTCAGACCAGGAAAGCAATTCAGAGACATGGTTAAATAATCTAACTCTCTAATTGTTTACGTAAGACTCCGAGCAATCGGAGTCTTTTTTTTGGCTTAAGTAGAGGAGTCTCTCTCAAAACAATTCTGAATCATCCCGAGCGAAGTCGAGGGATCTCTCTCAATATTTGTACCTTACTACAATGAGATTCTATGAAAGTTAAAGTAGGATTCGACAATGTATTATGTTTACATTCTCACTAATAAAAATAATTCAGTTCTATACACTGGTATGACTTATAGTCTTGAGAAAAGAGTTTCAGAGCATTACTACAGAAAGTTCAAAGGATTTACATCTAAATATAATGTAAATAAATTAGTATTTTATGAAACCTATCTAGATTGGAGATCTGCTTTTGTAAGAGAAAGACAAATTAAGAGATGGAGCAGAGTGAAAAAACTGAAATTGATAAATATGATGAATAAGGATTTGGTGAATTTAGCAGAGTGATCCCTCGACTTCGCTCGGGATGATTTAAAGTTGGAAATTTGATATTTGTTATTTGATATTTGATCGTACGGCCTCTTTTATTGCCTCGAGAGAGATCAGAGCACAATTTCTACGAGATGTAGTAAGTTCGATGCCTAAAAGGTCAATAAGCTCGTTTTCGGAGTACTTTAGAACGTCATTTAAAGTCTTATTTTGAAGTTCTTGAGAAAGTATAGAGGCAGTTGCAATTGAAATAGAGCAGCCTTCTCCAGTAAATGCTATATTTTTAACCTTTTCATCTTCTATTTGTATGTACATTGTTACTTCATCTCCACATGTTAAATTTTGCATTTTAGATGTAGAAGTAGGAGACCATGAAGGTTCACCAAAGTTACTTGGTTCTTTATAATTTTGTAAAATCACTTCTTGAGCTTCTGTCATGGTGATATTATACCACTGGCTATTCCTTTTCAGAATGTTTTGAAATTTCTAACTCTGCAACTTCGTTTGAAGTGAGTTTATCTTTAGTGAGATCTAGGTATTCCTCAATTGAGGCAACAGCTTTTTCGAAGAATACTTTATTTAAACCTTTTTTGTCGAATTCTTTCTCAAATCTTTCAATTTCCTTTTTAGATCTATCTCCATAAAGTGTTGGTAATAGAGATCTAATAAGTTCGTTTATTAATTTATCTTCTTCATAAGATGGGTTTATATCCAAATCTCTTCTTAAATAATCATAAATTAATTCGAAAGGTATATTCGGTGCTGTTTTTCTAAAAATTACTTGTGTTAAAACAAGGCATCCTGCCCATAAGATTCCAATTGCAATTCCAGCATTCATTTGGAATATTCCTGTAAGAATATAGTAGAATAGAGCAGTGCATACAAACAGAATCATCATCCAATAAGAGTACGAATTTAATCTACTTTTTTGATAAAAATGTAATTCTGGTTGATCTAAATCTCCTTCATCTTTTGGTAATGCTTCGAAAGTGAAAACTAAGAAAAAAGAGGATGCAGCAAATGCTAAGAAAAAAAATGATTGCGATAGTGATCCAAAAATATTTGAAATAAATATTATTAAGGCAATTAGATAGCAGATTGTATATATTCTAAACCTTTTAGGTGACACAAATTTGACTTTAAGATATGTTTAAACTAAATTATAGAGCAATATGATCCATTATTGAATTACAAATTTTGCATATGATTAAGATTTGTCCAGCAATACTTACACACAAGATAGAAGAGTTTGAAACTCAATTACAGCAATACTCAACATTGTTTGATGTTATAGATATTGATGTAAATGTAAAAGTTGATAACTTTAAAGGTAAAGTTACTGTTGCAGTAGAGGACTTTATTAAATTATTAGAAAAGTATCCAAAGAATTTTTTTAACATCCATTTAATGACTGAATCTCCCCTTGAGGAAATCAAGAAAGCTGTTACTAGTACTGTGTTTAAGAATCTGAGATTTATTATCCATCAAGAGAGTAGAGTAGATAATCAAATCTTTACTCTTTTGGGAAGAAATAAAATAGCTGCTACCTTGGAAGTTGAATCTATTTTAGAATCTTTAAATTTTTACTCAAAATATTCTGAAGTTCAATTAATGACTGTTGAAGTTGGATACCAAGGAGAAGGATTTCAAATTAAAGCATTAGAAAAGGCAAAAAAGTTAAGAGAAAAAGGATTTAAAGGAATTATAAGTATTGATGGAGGAGTAAATTTAGAAACGGCAGAAACTATTAAGAAATTTCCTATTGATCGAGTAAGTGTAGGATCTTATTTTAGTAAAAGTTCTGATGTTGCAGGAGATTTAAAAAAATTAGAAGAAGCATTGGTATAAAATTTAATTTAAAGTTAATTAAGAACACATGCCTACATACGTTGAACTTAAAAAGAAACCTGAAGCAGAACAAAAGAAAGAGGAACAGGAAATTAAAGAACAAAAACCAGCAATTCCTGAAGGAAGAATAATTCAAAATATCACATTTTTTGGAGACGCTGCAATCCCAGAAGGAGACTCAATTTACGAAAGTGTTAGGGAAAGCGCAAAAATACTAGCAAAAGATGGTTATACAATTGTAGACGGAGGTGGCCCAGGAATTATGAAAGCTGCAACTGATGGAGCTGAGTCTGTAGATGGAACAACTATTGCTGTGTATTGGGAACCAAAACTTGCTGGTTTTTTTGAAGGAAAGAATTTAGAGAATATTGTAGATTCTTCTACTGCAGAATCTAATTACGTAATGAGAACTTTTGGTTTAATAGAACGAGGTGATTGTTTTGTTGTTTGTAAGGGAGGAACTGGAACAATTTCTGAATTTGGATTAGTTTGGTGTTTAGCAAAACTTTATTATGGATGCCACAAACCGGTTGTTCTTTATGGAGACTTTTGGGACGAATTAATCGAAGCTTTCCAAAAGGCGATGAACATTGATGAGATTGAATTAGCAGTTCTACACAGAGCAAGGACACCTCAAGAATTACATGATCTAATTAAATCTTTCGAAATAATGTTTGCTCATTGTAAAGTGGATGGTAAAAAAGGAGATAGTAACGAGACTGCTTTTTTAATTAATAGTAGATTTGATAAATCTGCACAAGTTTACGAAAATGTTGCAGCAGAATACCATTCTTCTAGAGTTGGTAAATTAGTATCCCAAGAGCAGTTAGATGAATTTATGACAATGATTAATGCTCCTGCGAGAGTTATTGATATTGGTTGTGGTCCAGGACAAGATATGGCTTATTTAGGGCAAAAATATGTTGTAGATGGAATTGATATTTCTAAAAGATTTGTTGAAATTGCTAGATTAGAAAATCCAAGCAGTAAAATCGCTAATGCAGATATTGCTAATTACGATTTAGAAAAAGAACACTATAAAGGAATTTGGTCTAGAGATGCAATACATCACATTAAAGGAAATAAATTAGATGGAGTATTTAAGAAAATTGCAGACTCTCTTGTTGAAGGTGGAGTATTTTATTGCATTGTTAGAGAAGGACAAGGTGAAATTATGGAGAAAGAAAAGAAAAGCTACGCAACACTCGATAGATTCTACCATTTGTTCTCAGAACAAGAATTAACAGAAAGAGCAGAGAAGGCAGGATTGAAATTAGTAAGAATCGATAGAACACACAAGAGTCACAAATGGTTGATTGGAGTGTTTAGGAAATAATACCACCTATATTATTTCTTGGCAGTCACACAAAACAGAGTGGCACTATTGTATAAGTAGCAGTTAACTAAATATCGAAATTCGAATAAAGAAACTCGAAAACAAAAATCCCGTATTATCGGGATTTTTTAATTGCCAAAAGTGCTAAAAAAGGCTCTAATAAAAGAGCTTATTTCTTTCCTTTCTTTGCAGTAGATTTCTTCTTAGTTGATTTAACTGCTTTTTTAACAGATTTAACTACTTTCTTTACTTTCTTAGCTGCAGACTTTACTACTTTCTTTACCTTAGTAGCTTTGCTCTTTGCAACTACTTTTTTCTTTTTTGCTGGTGCCATTATGTTTCTAAATAAAAAATATTTTTCCTTTTTTAGAGGACTTAGCTATATTGTGTAGTATATTTATATTATTGTCAACATCCTTAGAACATAACTCTAAGATCTGTATGTAAATGAATATGAGCATATCCCAATATGCAAAGTGAATAAATTTTCTAAAATATTTCTAAGAAATTTGCACTAAAATGTTATCATTAGCATGTATTTAAAACGATTATGCACACTACCGATAAAGAAAAAGATTTTGTAGAAAAAATAAAAAAAATTTACCCATCAAATTGGGAGAATGTTATTGCATCACATAAGGTCAACAAGCCTAAAACCTTTAGGGTGAACACCTTATTGACCAACGAAGATGACGTAATTAAATTACTAGAAAAGAATAATTTTCTTGTTAAAAAAAGCGAAATTTCTTTTGGGTATATTTCTGCAAAATCTCCGAATGATAAGACCATAAGCAAAAGCAACGTTTTTGAAAGTAATTTAATTTACATTCAAGAATTAGCAAGCATGCTTCCTGTTTTAGTATTAAATCCTCAAAAAGACGAACAGATCCTTGATTTTTGTGCTGCTCCAGGTAGTAAAACTGGTCTAATTGCAGCACTTACTAACAACGAAAGCAAGATAACTGCAGTGGAAAAAGGTAGGAATAGATTCTTCAAAATGAAGGAGCTGCTTGATAATCAAGGTGTAAAAAATGTTAGAGAAATTCTAATGGATGCGAATTTAGTTGCAAAAAAATTACCAGATCTTATTGAAAGTTTTGATAAAATTTTAGTAGATGCTCCTTGTTCTAACGAGGGATCTCTTAATCTAGCAAGTGAATCTGGAATGAAATATTGGAGTGAAAAAGAAGCAAGAAAACTTTCTAAATTACAAAAAGGGTTATTAAATAGTGCATTAAAATTGTTAAAAAAAGGAGGAACATTAGTTTATTCTACTTGTACGTACAGCGTAGAGGAGAATGAGCAAGTTGTAGATTGGGCATTAAAAAGATGGCCTGATGTTAAGTTAGTCGAAATAGAACTTCCGATCTCTAATGTAGAAAAGGGTAGAGTAGTATGGAATGATAAGAAAATGGACAAAAGTTTAGATAAAACTGTTAGAGTTTTACCAAATGAGGAATGGAATGGATTCTTTATTTCTAAATTCGTCAAAGAATAAATAGCCCTCTCCTTGAGGAGAGGGTAGGGTGAGGTGAAAATGAAAAATAATTACATCTGCAATAAAGCTGTTTTCTAGGAATTTAAGAAAAAATCAAAATCCTGCAGAAAAACTACTTTGGTCTAAAGTTAGAAACCATCAATTTCACAATATTAAATTTAGACAAAAAGTTCCAATAAGTCATTACATAGCTGATTTCTATTCAGAGGAACTAAATTTAATAATTGAAATTGATGGATCATCTCATGACGAAATTAAGTTTGAATATGATATGGAAAGAGAGAACTATTTAAAGTCATTAGGATTTAGAATGATTAGATTCACTGAATTCGAGGTTACTAATTCTCTAGACAATACATTGCAAACTATCTTTAATTTTATGAATGACACCTCATCCTAACCTTCTCCTATAGGAGAAGGGAGAATGTCATGGTATAATTACTAAGTATGAATATTAAATTAAACAAAAACATATTAAATCATAACCACTCTCAGTAAGAGGGTTATTTTCCATATCTAGAAAATTAAGCCCTCCTTTTTGGAGGGTTTCTTTATGAAAAAAGTTATAATTAGTTAATTAATTAACAAAAAATTTATGAATAAGATCTCAAATTTACCACCTAAAGGAACATATGACTGGTTCCCAGAGGAATTTAAAATAAGAAAATATATATTCGACAACTGGAGAAAAGTTTGCGAAGAGTTTGGATACAAAGAATATTTAACTCCTATTGTTGAAAATGCAGAAATCTACAGAGCAAAATCTGGAGAGGATGTTGCAGGTCCAGAACTTCTAACTATTAAAAAGGAAGATGGCGAATTAGCAATTAGACCAGAAATGACTCCGAGTGTAACTAGAATGGTTACAAGATTCTATGAGAGCTCACCAAAGCCAATTAGATTATTCTCAATTGCAAACTTTATGAGATATCAAAAACCTCAAAGAGGACGAAATAGAGAATTTTGGCAATTAAATTTTGATTTATTTGGAAGTGAGTCTACAAATGCAGATATTGAAATTTTACAAATTTCTTTAGAGATTATGTTGTCTTTTGCACCACCAAGCGGAGCCTTCACAATGTTTATTAATAACAGAAAACTTATCGATTACATTTTGGATACAGTATGTAAACTATCTGAAAAACAGAAGAGCGAAGTTGTGAGGATACTGGACAAATTCGATAAACTCTCTACAGATGAGGTGATTGCAAGATTAAAAACTGTCGCCGTAGAGGACAGACAAGTTGAAGATATTTTGAAATTCATTAAGAGTAAAACATCTGACGAACTTGTAGAGTACTTTCCGGAGATTGCGGAGAACGCGGGTTACAAAGAAATTGTTGAAATAATCGAAAGTTTAAATTATTTAGGTTACTCTGAGTGGATAAAATTTCAACCAAACATTATTAGAGGTTTCGACTATTACGATGGAATGGTTTTTGAAGTATTTGATAATGACCCTAAAAACGGCCGGTCTCTTTTTGGTGGTGGAAGATACAATGGTTTAGCTGGAATTTTTGGAAGTAAGAGTTTCCCAGCAGTTGGTTGCGCTCCTGGGGATGAACCTATTAGAATTTTCTTAGAATCCTGGAAACTTTTAGACAAAGTTTTGGACAGCAAAAAAGAGAGACTATACTATGTTCCACAGATCGAGGGCGGCGATGGGTTTGCTGTGCTCGATATTGCGAGGAGGCTAAGAACAGAAGGAAAGAATGTAATTACTGGAGTTGATGTTCAAAAAATGAGCAAGGCATTAGAGTATGCGAACAAAATTAACGCAACGTTTACTGTGCTTATTGGCGAGAACGAGGTTGCAGGTGGTAAAGCAATTATTAAAAATATGGAAACTGGTGAACAAACTAAACTTTCAATTGCACAATAATTGAAGAATTAAGGATCGCAGAAGAAATTTGGAACTTGGTAGAAAGTGTCCTTTGTACATTGCTGACATTGAACACCCCCTGGCCTTTTTATATTTTGCCAACAAGTGTTTACTGTTATTGCTTGGTTATTTTCATCAAATCCAGAACAGCTGCAGTCGTTACTTAAATCCACATCGTTAATTCCCAATGTGTAATTATCTATATAAACTGTGGGATCAGCCATATATTTTCTCACTTTAGCATCAAAGCCTACTGTAAAATCCCACCAAGAGGGTATCTTTCTTCCTTGATAAATAAGTGGGCTATTAAATCCAGGCATATTTTGTAACCACCATGTCATATACCCTTGTTGGCTACAACCCCATCTATTACAGTTATAACTTTGTAGAATAGCTGAATTTTGATCTAGGTTTGGATCCCAATTTTCGCAATAGGTTGGTTTTGTATTACTATTTGCATAGTCGTAGTCTGAAGTTCCATTAGGAGGAAAATGAACATTTCCACATTGATATCTTCCTTGAATACCTACGTTAAAATTTCCTTCATACTTACCAAATAGATCTGGATTCATTGTTGTATTTAAGATTGATTCCATATAATGGCCAAAGCTATGGAGTGCACTATCTACTGGTCTTGTATAATCAAAACCCATTATTGCGAAGCTGATATCTCCTTCGCAGAATGGAGGTTTGGCCGAACCTGCATCATTATTATTTTTTAAGAAAAATTTACTTGATATTACATATTCCAAACCTGGTGATTGAGAAGGGTCTCTAGGGTCTACCCACATCCATATTTGATCTATTTTTTCATCTTTAACTCTTTGGCAGATATTAAACTCCTGAATCATTTTGTAATATTGTCCATACCAATAATTTTCAACATTTTCTCGACCACCGTCTACATTTATTGTATCTACAATTTTTACATTAACTGCAGCTTTAGATAGAGTATCTTTATATTTATGAAATGTCGATGAATCCTTTATAATATTTCCAAGCTGCACTCCTAGGCTATTTGGATTGTAAGGTATATCGTTAGGATCTGTTATGTAATTTATTTGAAGAACTCTTATATCCTGAGTCGCAAAATTTGAGTCTGCAAGACATCTATTAACAGTAGCATTAACAGACCAACCGCATTTTCCTCCAGATTGGATTCTACAATCTCCTCCTACATAGCATTTGTTTGCTTCTGTATTCTTACAAGAAGAAACTGTTTCATTATCTCCTACTGGAATACAGAGTTCTTTATTACAACCAGCGATTTTGCAAAATGCATCTCCAGCTGCAGTTAATGGTTGTTCAGAGTTAGCTGAAACACTTGCGACATTTAATAATTCTGGTTTATCTATTATACCTTCTCTTAATATATGAGTGTCTTTTGTATCTGTTTCAGTATTAATACTTGGAGTGTTATCGATTGAAGTATTTATGCTACTATTAATCCCATGAATAGTTAGAAAAGATAAACTAGCTATAACTAAAGTTACAACTAGAATATAGATTGATTGTCGTTTCTTAATAACCTCAAAGGTCATATTTTATGAATAAGTTTTTATAGAGTTCTTTAATTCCTCTATCAATTTACCAATATCTTGAGAAGAATTATAGACTCCAAAACTGATTCTTAATGTAGATGAGACATTAAAAACATCTCTATGAAGTATTTGAGTACAGTGATGACCTGCTCTTAAACAAATATTTTTATCTCCCAAAGATTGTGCAATATCGTGTGGATGGATTGTATCAACTGAAATACTAACAACACCAATTGCGTGAGTTTTTAGAGTAGGGTGGTAGATTTTTACCCTATCAATTTTTGATAGTTCGTTGATAAGTTCTTCTCTTAAATCTGCTTCTTGAGATTCTAATATATCCCATCCAATTTCTTTTACAAAGTTCAACGCTTCTGCTAAAGCAATCGCCTCTGCGATAGGTGGTGTTCCAGCTTCAAATTTCTCTGGTAATGGTGCCCAATCTGTTTTTTCTCTTGAGACAGTTCTAATCATTCCACCTCCAACATCAAATGGTTCCATTCGTTCTAATAACTCTTTTTTTCCCCATATAATACCAACTCCAGTAGGTGCATAAATTTTATGACCACTAAATACAATAAAATCCGCACCCATTTGTTTAACATTAATTGGAAGATGAGAAATTGATTGAGCACAATCTAAGATGATAATGACATTCGGATTATTTAATCTAAGCTTCTTTAAAATACTTAATGGAAGTATAGCTCCTGTTACATTACTAACATGTGATAGTGAAACCACATCGTAACTTTGATCTTGGATCTTATTTACATCAATTTCAAAGTTTTCTGAAACTGGAAGGTATTCTAAATGAACTCCGGGAACTTGTTGCCAAGGTAACATACTAGAGTGATGCTCTAAATCTGAAAGTAAAACTTTTGGATTTTCTGGAATTAATGAACTTTTGAAAAGTGAATCTGCAATTGCATTTGTCCCAGATGTTGTTCCTCCAGTAAAAATAATTTCTAAAGGATCTGAGTTTATGAATTCTGCGACTGTCTTTCTTGCAGCTTCGTATGTATCTGTAGCCTTTTCCGCTAATGGATACAAACCCCTGTGAACATTTGCATTATATTTTGTATAAAAATCCATAAGTGAATCTAAAACTCTTTGTGGTTTTTGAGTTGTAGAAGCATTATCTAAGTAAATTAGATCTGCATTATTTTTGAAAATTGGAAACTGGTCTTTAATATTATTCATACAGCAATTATATCATTTGTAATATAGAAATGAATAACTGACAAGACAATGCTGAATTTAGGATGAGTCTGAGTAATTAATGACGCACTTCCAGGTTCTTGGCGTGCGGCTTATTAATTACTCAGAACTTTTTTGCTACTTTTTTGGTTACAAAAAAGGAAGAATAGAGAATACTGAACTTGAAACCTTATGGGATTGCCACGTCGCTTCGCTCCTCGCAATGACACCTAATTTAGTTTGTAAATTTTGTAACCTTATTAGTAATCAATTTAAAGCTTTTAGGTTTTAAAACATCAATTACATAAAGTCCTTTTTTAGTAATATAGAAAGCGTATTTTTCTTGTTGATATAAATTTTGGATCTCATCATCTATTGCTAGGTTTGAAATTCTTGAAGTACTATTTTGAGAAATTGAGTATGAATAAATATCCATCTTTCCATCTCTTTTTGCATTAAAGATTAATTGATCTGGGTTTTGGTTTAAGAATTGATATTGAGTTCCATCATGATTTTCTTTAATAGTTCTAGTTTCGTTTGTAGAAGAATTAAATAAGAACAAATCTCTAAAGGTTGTAGTCTCGTTTAGAGAAGAGTAGACTACCCAATTTCCATCTTCAGAAACAGCTTCGACTACAGACTTCTTTCTTTGTGCTACTTTTACAATTTGGTCTGATTGAGAATCTGCTCTGTAAATAATTGGAGTATCTGCTTTATCGTTTTGTAATTCCCCTTCTCTAAAGTAAACAAATCTTCCATTTCCAGAGATTTTAATATTATCGTAGTTAACATTTCCAGTTACTGTTCTAACAGTTTTTAAATTATCTCCAGATAAATCCATAAATTGTAAGACTCTTCTTTTTTGAGCATCGTTTCTATTTTGATAATTACTAATTAGTTTCTTTGCTCTAAAGTTTGGAGTTAAAGAATCTATTGCATCCAAATTAGCATTAGTTAGTCTTGTTAAAGTTAAGTCAATTGGGTTTAAAGAATATGCAACATCAATTGTTTTAAATGAGTTTTTAACTCTATCGTGTTGAGATAAGAAATAGAGAAGTCCATCTCTAGATTCGAAATATTCGTTAGCTGGTTTGAAATCTTTAACTGCTTCCAATTCTTTTACATTTTCTCCATCCAAATCTGTAGAGTAAAAATGTTGAAGATTCTTTTCGTCTGTTCCAATGTAAGTTGCAAGACCATTCTCTACCATTTTAAATCCAAAAACCTCGTTCTCACCTTGTTTAATAGTAATTGCATAGTCTCTTGTTAAATACCCATCTGCCATAGATCTAATCTTATATTCTCTTCCAACATCTAAATCTTTAATTCTAAATTTACCTTCGTCGTTTATTGTAATTTGATTGTCTTGAACGTTCTCAATAGAGAACCCCGTCTTTGTTACCATGTCTTCTCTTATGTAAGAAATTACACTTCCAACTGCATCTCCTGCTGCAGTCAGTTTAATGTCATTAATTGTATTAATACCTGGGTTTAAAGTAATTTGCTGAGAAATATCTTTAAAACTTGCAGATTCGAAAGTTAATTTAACATTACCTGTTGGAACTTTAGTTAAAGAGAAAGTACCATCTGCTTTTAAAATAAATTCTTCATCATTAAAGAATAACTTATCGTTACTAAAATTATAGTTTGGATTATTTGCAATAAACTTTCCTGTTACTTGAGCTACCTTGGAAGAAGTTAGTGAAACATTTTTATTAAAGGAGTAACTTAATATTGTTCTTGGAATAGTTACATTTTCTTCAAAATCGTTAAAGTCTTTTAGACTTACTTTAAAAACAAATGCTAATTTATCAAGTTTTATAGAATAGTTGCCATTACTATCAGTTTTACCCACACTAGTATTATCTATAAAGATTTCTACACCTTCCAATGCTTTAGCATCTACAGTATCTGTAACTTTCCCATTTAATGTAATCTTTACTAATTGTGCATCTATATTTGTTAAGAAGATAAATAAATATCCTCCAAAACAAACCGCTAATAGAATTAGTACAATTAGAAATCCTCGGGTGAACTTTGTGAAATCAACTTTAGGTTTTAATTTAACTGGAGTTGTAACAGTTTTTCCTGATGGAGTAGAAGGTTTTACAGCAGCTGTACCTAAACCTGCATTGCTTAACAATCTCTCTAAAAAAGTTTCTTTCTTTGGAACTTCTTTCACAACTGGTGCAGCAACTGGCTTAATTATTCCAGTTTCCTTTTCTTCCATTTTATCCATCAATTTTTGAGTCTCGTCTGAAATTTTATTTTGATCTGCGAAAGG
Organism: Candidatus Dojkabacteria bacterium; assembly: GCA_039929105.1. Lineage (GTDB taxonomy): Bacteria > Patescibacteriota > Dojkabacteria > J137 > J137 > JBDSRX01. The sequence continues at coordinate 41,599 of JBDSRX010000016.1, read as the reverse complement.
ATCTGGAGCTTTCTCGGTTATATTACCTGCTAATCCTTTTGGTTGTGGTTGAGTATTGACATTCTCCATACTCATTCATTTTAGCGGAATACCAAATATTTGTAAGCAAAAAAACTAACAACCATCTTAGTTCCTTCTGTTAGAAGATTAGAGAAAGCAATAAATATTGTTGCGTGAACTATAATTTGTTCGGGGAATATTTGAGATAATAATACAGAAAAAAATGTGTAGAGAATACTTGCGAAAATTAAATTTAATCCTGTATATAGTAAATATTTTACTGTTTGTTTTTTAATACTAGATTCTTTTGCATCAGCAAAAACCCAACTTCTACTCAATACAAACATGAATATAATACCAACTGTTCCGGATACTAACTTCGCTACAGAAATAGTTCCAAGTAACTTAACATCAACTCCACCAAAAATAATTGCTTTTATGGATATTAATATTGCTGTATCAATTAGAAATGCAGTTCCACCACTTATTAAAAATCTAATGAATTTTAAAGCTATTAGTTTGTTTTTTAGATTTGCGATTCTTTCTTTCATCGCGATATTTTATCAGAGAAGACAGTTAACAGAAAGCAGTTTACAGATGTACATTACTTTCTTCTGTTAACTGTGAACTGTAAACTTGTTTATCTGCCAATCCTTAAGAGGAATGCAACTCTGACTCGGAATGACTGCTACATGAGTGCTGTAGGTGGTATAGTAATAATAATTATGGTAAAATCTCCCTTATAAAATATCCTAAATTAATAAATTCCAATATAAATGGCTAAAGCTAAAAAAGTTGTTGAAGCAAAAAAGGTAAGATCACCGATTGTCGCAGTAATGGGACACGTTGACCACGGAAAGACTACATTCTTAGACGCAATTAGAGGAACGAAAGTTGCAGATAAAGAAGCTGGTGGAATTACACAAAATACAAGAGCACATAAAGTTGTTACTAAGTCAGGTTTTAAGATTACATTCTTAGATACACCAGGTCACGAAGCGTTTAGCAAAATGAGAGAAAGAGGAGCAAAAGTTACAGACTTTGTTCTTTTAATTGTTGCTGCGGACGATGGAGTACAACCTCAAACAAAAGAATCGATTGAATTTGCTAAAAGAGATGGAGTTCCAATTATTGTTGCTATTAATAAAGTAGATATTTCTGGAATTAAAACTCAAAAAATTAAAACAGAACTTGCAAGCTTTGGTGTAAACATCGAAGAATACGGAGGAGAAACAATGTGTTTTGAGATTTCTGCGAAGAATAAAACTGGTCTTGATGAACTTTTAGAAGGTATTGAATTACTAAGTGAAATTAACGAATTAAAATCTGTGACTCCAAGACACGATGCAATTGCAGAGGCTTTCATTTTAGAGTCTAGTTTAGACAAACAAATTGGAAATGTTGCATTAGCAGTTTTGGAACATGGAAATATTACTGGAAGATACTTTGGAGTAACAAAAGAGGGCGTATTTAAAGTTAGAGCTTACTTAGATGAAAATCAAAAAGGTGTTCAAACTGTAACAGAATCTGAACCATTCTGGATTACTGGACTAAAAGGAACTCTTCATTCTGGAGATTCTATGTTCTTTTATGATGATGAGAAGAAGGCTGATGATTTACTAAAGTCTATTAAAGCAGATCAAGTTACTGCATTTGATGCACAACCAGTTGAAGAAAAATTAGATGCTGAGTCTTTATTTGCACAAATGCTTATTAAAAGAGAAGAAGCTAAGCAAGGTTTAGAACAAAAAAGTTTGAACGTTGTGGTTAAATCTTCTACTCAAGGTACTCTAGAAGCTATTATAGATAAGCTTTCTAAAATTAGTACAGAAGAAGCTAAAGTAAGTATTTTATTCTCTGGAACTGGAAATCTTACTGAGGACGAATTAAGCAGAGCAAAATTAGCAAAAGCTATTGTTGTTACTTTCCAATTACCAACTCCGAGCAAGATTGAATCTATGGCGAGAGTTGAAAGAGTTTTGGTTAGAAACTACGAAGTTATATATGAAATGTTCGATGAAGTTGAAGAAGTATTAAGTGGAATGGGAGAACCAATTGAAGAAGAAGTTGAAGTAGCTAGAGCAAAAATTAAACAAATATTTACACTTACAAATGGAGATATTGTTGCTGGTTCTGAAGTTATTAAAGGACTTTTATTAAGGGGTTATAGAGTTTGGGTTGAAAGAAAAACAAATAGAGGTAACGAAGAGATTGGAAGAGGAAAGATTTCATCTTTAAAAATTAGAAAAGAAGAAGTAAAAGAAGTTAAGAAAGGATCTGAGTGTGGAATTGTTTTAGAACCTAAAGTTGAGAACTTACAAGAAGGAGACGAGATTGTAGCTTACAAGATTGAAAAGATTTAAGCCTCTTTATTTACAAAATCGGGGAAAACTTCCATAAAGACTTTCTCTATAATATTAACAATGTCTGCTTGCATAAAAAGCGCATCTGACATTGGTTCTATAGTAAAGAATGTCTCTTCATCCCTCTTATCTATACTTGAAAATAATAATCCAAAAAAATCAGGTACTTCTCCAGTCTTTCTAAAGTTTAATATTGTAGATTGATAAATAATACTATTATCTAATCTCAAAACTTTCTGGTCTTTATAATTATCCTTCTTTAAATTTAAAGATTTGATCATAGACTTTATAATATGATAAGCTACCTTTTTCCTTGCTAATTCTTGTCTGCCTGCCTCATCCTCGCACTCTTTTTCAATATTAACTACAATTGTTGATTTGTCTAAAATCTTTATTAAGAAAGACCAGACAAACTCTTTGTCTACAGAACTAAATGGATTCTTCATCCCATGTTTAACAAGAATAGGAACTATTTCTTTAGGTATTGGAGGAAATTTTTTGTCAGATATATTAGATAGAGTTTCGTTAGAAATAATTATAGAAAAGCTTAAGGGTCTTCTTCTTTTCTCGTCCATTAATGTATGAAGAAGAATTTTCTCCCTAAGACTAATATTTGTTAAGAAAAGCCCTGGGTTAAGGATTCCAAAAAACATTGGTGAGTCCTCTCCAACCATCATTTCGTACATTTGTTCTCTTAATCTATTATTCGCCTCTTTTGGGCCCAATATATCGTCCATATTGTTGTTGAGTTAAAGCTACTTGCTTATCCCTCTTTTATATTAACTTTTAGTCCAGGAAAAGCTTCCATTAGCTGATCAACAATAAGTCTACCCAATTCACTTCTAGTAAAAACAACAGTTTCTTTTAATGCTTTAATCTTATAACAGGGTTCTATACCTTTTTTAGCAGTCATTTTAGTAAACATCTCCTTATGAGTGAATACCGATGGGATCCATAGTCCAGAAAGGATAGTTGATATATTAGAATCTGTAATATTGTGTTTGTCTGCAACAAACGACCCTCTTTCCATTGAAGTTTTAGATAATCCTCTTTTATCTTCTAGTGGCTCGTAGTACAGTTTTAAAGTCTGCATTATTCGTGTTGTAATTTCATGAAGGATTATTGGTTCTATTTCTTTTGTAGCTTCTAAATGAGTTTGAGGAGTTTCAGAAACTAAGTCGTCCGTACTATCTGGTTGTTGATTTTGCATATTATAAAAGTTTAATAAGTATTGGAGTTTATATTGAAAACTTAATACTGTCAACAAATGCCAATGACTTTAGTTTGTAATTGCAAATCCTAATTTTAAAATCTATAATCTGGAGTCCTGAGCGATCGAAAGGAAATATTATACGAAGTATAATTATTTTCCTTATGTGAGCGAAGGGTAGATTATATGAATATATAATCGGGAGTACTGAACCTAGTCGAAGGATCTTATATAGATATTTATTATTTAGAATTTATGAAAATTGCAAAATTACATGCAAGACAGATTATAGATTCAAGAGCAACTCCTACTATAGAAGTTGATATAACTCTTGATGATGGATCTTTTGGAAGAGCAGCAATTCCTAGTGGAGCATCTACTGGAACACACGAGGCTTTAGAGCTTAGAGATGGAGACAAATCTAATTACTTAGGTAAATCTGTTAACAAAGCTGTAGCTAATGTTAAAGGATTAGAAGCAGAATTATCTTCTATGATGTTTGATACTCAAGAAGCTTTAGATTCTTGGTTATTACAGAAAGATGGTACAGAAACTAAGTCTAACTTAGGAGCTAATGCAATCTTAGGAATTTCTTTGGCTTTTGCTCATGCAACTGCTGCATCTAAGAAAATGCCTTTATATAAATATGTAAATGAACTTTTTGGAAAGCCAGAAATTAAATTACCAACTCCAATGTTCAATATTATGAATGGAGGAAAACATGCTAATTGGGCAACTGATATTCAAGAATTTATGGTTATTATTGAGAACAGACCATACCACGAACAATTAAGAGCTGCTTGTGAGATTTTCTTAAACTTAGGAAAAATTTTAGAAGAGAAAGGATTAAACGTAAACATTGGTAACGAAGGAGGGTATGCTCCAGGATTTAAGAGTAACGAAGAAGCTTTTGAAGTTATTACAGAAGCTATTAACAAAGCAGGTTATGTTTTAGGAACTGATGTATTTTTCGCAATGGATGTTGCTTCTAGCGAATTCTACAATGCAGAGAAACAAACTTACACTCTAAAAACAGAGAGTAAAGAATTAACTGCTGACGAATGGCAAAAAACTTTAGAAGGATGGGTTGCTAAATATCCATTTAGAAGTATTGAAGATCCATTTGCAGAAGATGATTGGGCTCACTGGACAGCATTTACAGCAGAAGTTGGCGCAAAAATTCAAGTTGTTGGAGACGATCTTCTTGTAACTAATGTAAAAAGAGTTCAAAAAGGTATTGATGAAAAAGCATGTAACGCTTTACTTGTTAAAGTAAACCAAATTGGAACTTTAACAGAAACTCTAAACGCTATGAAAATGTCTAAAGAAGCTGGTTGGAACAATGTTCTTTCTCACAGAAGTGGAGAAACAGAAGATGTAACAATTTCTCATATTGCTGTTGGAACAGGTTGCGGTCAGATTAAGACTGGAGCACCAAGTAGAGGAGAGAGAACTGCTAAATTCAATGAACTACTAAGAATTGAAGAGTTGATATAAGTTAAAGTTATTATTTCGAAGAAACCTTCTTGTTTTTAACAAGAAGGTTTCTTTTTTGTTCAACTCATTCTAAAATTAAATATCCCTGAACTTTCTTTTTATTTTTCAAAATGGATTATTATCGACCTGATATAGAAAGATCCCCTTTTTTAGCAGATTTATTTAAATGGCTTTCTGAGGTTACGGAGAACCATCTAGGTAGTGCCGAAATTCTAATTCAATTAGATGTTATTGGCAGCACTCAAGAACTAGTTGAGCTACTTGAGAGTAGAAACTTTAAGGAGAGCGATGAAGGTGACAAAGAGTTTGGTTTGAGAGTTTACCAAAGAATTGTATTTGTTCTTAATTATGCTTTAGGATTAGTACCTCAGTTAGAAAAGACATTAGGTCTTGAGGGCATGGCTAGATATGCTGGGAATAATGGTGATGAAATTAATATAATTGCCCATCCTGCTTTTGCAATATTACTAGCAAGCGTAATTAAACATTCTCGAATTGGAAAAAATTTAAGAACCTACTTGTTAGTAGAAAAAGAAGACTGGAAGTATGAAACCATTTATGTTGCTGGTCAAGAGGATATTCACTACATGAATCTTAACTCAGATAATATTGCTCGAATACCAAAAGATTTGCAAAGAGCTCATAATTCTTTACTTGTTTCTCCTACCCTTACACCTGTTATCGATCTTTTAGTTCAAGAAAATCTTTTAAATCCTTTTTATGGCATAGAGCCTCAATTTGGAGATCAATTTAGTCTTTTTAAAACTACAAAATCTCTAAGAATGGAAGTTGAGGTCAAGAAATGCATTACTTTGGTTACGAGAAGTACTGTTAGTCAAATTTTTAATATTGCAGCAGTAAATAGTATCTTCAGTAAACTTAGAGAGAGAAATGTTGAGATAAATCCTAATGACTACAACGTGAATATAGATGCTAGCTACAAAAGCTTAATTTGGCAGACTTTACTAACGGATAATATATATACTTACAGAAAACTTTTACAAATATTACATGCTTCTGTTTATAAAAATCCTGATGTTCAATTTTTTATAGGTAGAAACAAAGCAGCAGTTGCAACATTAATTAATAATGAAAGAATTTTTATAGATCCCATGTCGACCAATGGTATTGGTCCAATAATAAAGAATGAAATGGATATACTCCCTGGTATTTTTTGCCTTAATCCATCAGAAATTGACATTCCTGAAGGGCTTGAGTTAACTGATGGTGTTAATTTAAACGAACCTCTTTTTAATAATTTCTCTTATTTATTAAGCAAAAGACCATCAGAAGCATAACTAGGTTCGAAATTGAATATATACAAAAATTAGAAACAAAAAAGGCTCCTTGCGGGACCTTTTTGTTTACAGCTGCTAACCTTCGTTCAAAGTTGAGTCTAACTCCTCAAGAAAACTTTCACCTTGAGCAATCATTTCATTACCTTTCTCAGCTCCTAAAGACAATATGAAGTCTTTTAACTTTTGTGAATTAGTTAAAGCTATTACTGCAGTCTCAAAATTTACTTGAACTTGCTCTGGGCTTAAGTCTTCTACCTCTAATTGTTGTTGCAATGACATAAAAATAATATAAAAAATAAGTTAATATGACTCTAAAAGTGAATGACTTGATCCAATATTTTTAGCGTGGGAGAAAATCATACTACATTTGTGCTAAAATTTGCAATTGTAATTAGATAATTTTTAAATGATATTTATGGATAAAATCAAAAAAACAAAGATTGTATGTACAATCGGACCCTCAAGCTGGGACCCTAAAGTAATGAAGGCAATGATTGACGCAGGTATGAATGTTGCTAGAGTTAACGGAGCTTTTGCAGATGTTGCTGAGTTAGACAAGGTAACAAAATTAGTTAGAGATGTAAGTAATGATGTTGGATTAATGATGGATGTAAAAGGTCCTGAAGTTAGAATGAACAAATTCACAGAAGCTAAGAAAGTTAAGCCAGGAGATGAAATTATTATTGGAAACGATGAGAGTTCTGAGGTTTATCCAGGAAACTATAAAGATTTGTACAAAGTTATAAAACCTGGACAAAGAGTAGTTATCGGAGATGGCGATACAGAGTTAGTAGTAAAAGAAGTAAAAGGAGACAAAATGTATTGTGAAGTAGTTTTCGGAGAACTTCTAAAACCAGGAAAGGCTTTGAATTTACCAGGAGCAGACTTTGCAACATCTTCTTTAACTGAAAAGGATATTGTTAATCTAGAGTACTCTATTAAATTAGGTTGGGACTTTGTTTCAGCTTCATTTATTCAATCTGCAGAAGGTGCAAGAACAATCAAAAAGTATACTGCTGGTACAAACATGAAATTAATAGCAAAGATTGAAGATGGAATGGGAGTAGAAAACATTGATGAAATTCTAGAAGAAGTTGATGGAATTATGGTTGCTAGAGGAGGATTAGGTGTAGAGTTAGGACTTGAAAAAGTTCCAATGGTACAAAGATTATTAATCGACAAATGTATTAAAGTTGGAAAACCAGTTATTACTGCAACTCAAATGTTAGAGTCTATGATCGAGAATCCAAGACCTACAAGAGCAGAGGTTAATGATGTTGCTACAGCAATAGTACAAGGATCAGATTCAGTTATGCTTTCAGGTGAATCTTCAGCAGGAGCTTATCCTGTAGAAGCTGTTGCATTTATGTCAAAGATTGCTTTAGAAATTGAACCTAAGGTTGAACCAAAAATTGTACACGAAAGAACTGGTGGTCCACTTGCTACAGATGGTTTAATTAAAGCTGTTGCCCAAATGGCTATTGAGTTGGGTGATACAATCAATGCAATTATTGTTATTTCCAGAACAGGAAGAACTGCTAGAACTATTGGTAGACATGGATTAAAGCAACCTTTATTTGCTTTTACGTCTGCACATAACTATGTAAGAGAACTATCAATTAGCAAGGGAGTTACAAAAGCATTTGTTTTAGATAAAATTGAGAAGAATAGAGATGCTGCTGTCCAAGCTGTAATTGACGAATCATTGAGACTAGGTATTACAAAGAAGGGTGATAATATACTATTCTTAAGCAAAACTCCTTTTGGTGATAAAGAATACTTCCCCAATGTATTTGAAGTTGTAAAAATATAAGCAAAGCTTGTTACTTCGTAATAATGGAATCGTATGTACGTTGCATGCAACGTACATACGTGAACAAAAAACTTACTTCTTCCAGTATCTTTCTACAAATCCTCCTACTACAAACATAAAGAATGCCGCCACTATAACTATCTTTATAAAGTTATTAACTTGAAAGAATATAGCGTTATAGTAATAGAAATTTATAAAACCCACTCTAATCTGACAAAGAACAGTTCCGTAGTAATGCATTTGGGAGAATAACTCGACAACTCCCCATAAAATCATATTAAAGATAAACAATGGTGCTGCTAAACCTAGAAGCATATTTACAGAAAGCAAAGCGCTAAATCTTTTTACGTTTGGATTATTCTCCATAGCCACTGTCTTTAGAATAAATTCTAAAATTATTCCTAAACTTAGGAATACAATCACTAATCCCATTATTGCAACTAATGTCTTTGCAATATCCCCTCTCACATATGCATAAGAAATAAATAGTCCAAAAGCTAGAGCAAAACAAGTAAGTCCTAATAGATTTCTTACTACTAAATAATCATTTCCTATCTTTAAAATGAACTTTTTTGCTTTTAATTTGATTGTTGAAGTTGAAGTTTGAGACTCTGCCATGAAATTGAATTAATATGTATAAATATATCTTAACAATTTTTTGGAACTGATGTAAATACTTACTTGAAAGTTACTGTTCTGTTTGTACTTCTGCAACTGGCTCAATTTCTGGATGAAAATATTCATATAGACCTCTTGCACTTAAGATTCCATCAATTTGATCTGCAGAAATCATAACCATATCTCTCATTAACTGCGAAGTATTTACATTTGATTTCACCCAATAAACTCCATTATAGAAAAAGAATTTTTTAATTTGTTCATTATCAAAAGCTTGGAAAAAGGTAATTATGTATTCCTTTACAACAACTAGATCCGGCATTTTGACTTGTTTTCCTGAAGGTTCTTGAAAGTTATCCATAATTTGTAATTTTTTAAAACAAAACGACGAAGTCTAGCATAAATATTTTTAATAATTTGTAAATTTACATCCCAAAATGTATAATCTTGTCCATATTCGTTTTTCGTTATGTGTAATACGTTTTACGTTCACTTCTAATGCAAGACTTCAAAAAACTTAAAATTTGGACTCAATCAAAAGAGTTGACTATCTCAATATATAAAGTAACAAAGACATTTCCAAGAGAAGAAATTTTTGGTTTAACCTCTCAAATAAGAAGAGCAAGTATCTCTATTGCTGGCAATATTGCTGAAGGTTCCGGAAGATTTACTCCTAAAGACTTTTCAAACTTTGTGACTATAGCAATAGGATCATTGAGTGAGGTTGAATGTTATCTAATAATTTCTCAAGATTTGCAGTATATTGATAATGATCAGTTCAAACTTTTAGATGAACAAATAGATCATTTAAAAAGGATGTTAATATCATTTAAATCAAAATTGAATACGTAGAGCTTACTATGTAAAACTTATAACTATTAAATTTTTAGCATGCTTAAAGAGGGACCATACAATCCTATTGAAAGTGAAAAAGCGATGTTGAATTTTTGGCTAGATAATAAATTCTATAAGCCAGAGTTCGATCCATCTGTAGATAAAGTTAAAACTACTGAAGAAATGAAGTCTGATATACGAGAAGCTTGGGCTTTAATTTGTCCACCTCCAAATGCATATGCACGTCCACATATAGGAAATATTTCTGGTTATGCTTATCAAGATGCAATGGCAAGATATGCAAGAATGCAAGGTAAAAAAGTTCTAGTTATGCCTGGAAAAGATCATGCTGGACTTGAAGGAGAAGGAGTTTTTGTTAGAGAAGTTTTAGAGAAACAAGGAAGAAACAAGTTTGAAATGAAAAGAGAAGATTTCTATAAAGAGATGATGGAATTCTTTCTAAAAAATATTGATATTGCTGCAAAAGACGAAAGAGAGATAGGACTTTCTGCTGACTTTGATAGAGATACATTTACTTTAGATCCTAATATTGTAGAAACAGTTTTAAATACATTTGTAGAAATGTACAAAGATGGCAGGATCTACAAGGGAGTTAGAATAGTAAATTGGGATCCTAAAGCTAGAACTGCTGTTGCAGACAATCAATGTTTAAGAGAAGAAAGAGATGGAAAGATTTACTATATTAAATATCTTGTGAAGGATGATTCAACTAATAACCAGGAACCAGCAACTAGAAACTATGTGACTGTTGCTACAACAAGACCGGAAACAATGTTTGGAGATACTGCTGTTGCAGTAAATCCGAAAGATCCAAGATACACAGATCTGGTTGGGAAAACAGTAATTATTCCTCTAATAAACATTGAAATTCCAATTATTACTAATCCGAAGGTTCTTACTGACTTTGGGACTGGTGTTTTAAAAATTACACCTGCACATGCACAAGATGACTATCAAATAATGCAGGAATGGAATGCTGCAAATCCAGATAAAAAGATTGGGTATAGAAATGTTGTTTCTCAAGAATTAAAACTTGTTGGAACAGTGCCTACAAAGTTTAAGGGTAGAAAATATAAAGAAGCTTTACCAGAAATAATTGAAGATCTAAAAACTATTGGTCAATTTGATCACGAAGAAATAATTAAACAGAATATTCTGATTACGGAGAGAACAAAAGCAGTTGTCGAACCTTTAATGTCTTCTCAGTGGTATTTAAAGTATGACGGTTTGAAAGAAGCCGCAATTGAAATGGTTAAAGAAGGATCTGTTCAAATTCATCCAGACAATATGGTACAAAAATTTAATCATTGGATGGATAACCTTCGAGATTGGGCAATTTCTAGAAGTTTATGGTGGGGATACAGACTTCCAGTTTGGTATGGAGGAAAAGTTACAGAGGAGATTAATGAAGAAGGACAAGTAACTGAATATATTGAGATAGATGGAAACAAAGAAGTGTTAGATTACTCTAACCCTGATCACCTAAAAGTACAGAAAGAGAATCCTACGCAATCTGAAAACTCAAAACTCAAAACTCAAAACTGGTACCAAGATGAAAATGTTTTAGATACTTGGTTTAGCTCTGGTCAATGGGTTTACGCAACTCTAACTAAGTATGACCTTATGGATACATTCTTTCCAACTACAGTCTTAGTTTCCGCTTCAGATATTTTGGAAAACTGGGATTCTAGGATGATGATGTTTACATACTTTAAGGATAAGAAAGAACCATTCAAGAATTTATTCTTAACAGGAATTGTTTTAGGCAAAGATGGTCAAAAGATGAGTAAGTCTAAAGGTAATGTATTAGATGTTGACCAGATTAGGAATGAATATGGGAGTGACGCTTTAAGAATGGCTTACTTCTATCAGAATTCTGCTGGTGGATCTTATGTAATCTCCCCAGATAAATTGAAAAACTTCAAACAGTTTAATAATAAGCTTTGGAACGCAGCAAAGTTCGTTCTGCAGGATTTTGACACTACAACCTATAACCCACAACCTACAACCTTGAAATTAGACCTATCTAAACAAATTATTGAGCATATTACATCAGTTAAAGAGAAAGTTACTAAGAATATAGATAATTACGAATTTGGGTATGCAACAGAGACTCTATATGATGAGTTCTGGCATAAATTTTGTGATGAATTAATTGAGTTAAGTAAGAAACATACAAACTCTGTTAGAAATAAAGAAACTAATGAAATTATTTCTGAACCTAATATTGACGAAAAGAATGAGATGAAAAATGTATTAATCTACACAATCAAAGAATATACTAAAATGTTACATCCGTTTATTCCGTTTATAACAGAAACCATTTGGCAAGAAATGCCAAAGAGAGAAGGTGATTTTAGAAGTTTAATGTACACAAAATGGTAGCAATATTAGGAGAACCGAAAATAGAGGAGTTCGAAGGTGAAACAGAAAAAGAGAATAATATAGATTTCCATTCAGATGCTATAAAGAATGGCCATTTCAACTGGTTTATTGGACTACTTAGGAATGGAAAACAATTTGGATTAACAAGAGATGTAGATCATCACTTTGGAATGATAGAGTTTGAGCTAATGAATTGGATTGCAAAAGAATTTGCAGATAAAGAAATTAATAAGGAAGGTCTTCTTATTGACAATTTTTTAAGCTTTAAAGAAGAACTTTTGTTCAAATTTGGATATTACTTTGGTGCATTTGAGCAAAATTTTATTCCTGAAGATTATGATTTTCCTCTCTTAGATAGATTAGCTGTCTATAAATCCAACTTTATAGATACTATTGCTACAGCCACAGAGGAAGATATAAACGAATGGGTCAAAAAAATAGTTTCCGGTCCAAGGCCATTTTATAAGAATAATGATAATTGGGCGAAAACTGCAGATGAGTTCAATTTAGTAATAAAAAATAGCAACAATCCGTTAAATGAGCTTGAGTTAATTAGATTTAATATACTAAGACTTAATTCTAAGAACGCTTTTAAAGATATTTCTGATTACCTAACTACAGACCCTAAAGGTAAGACTCTATTTACTCTTCTTGAAGATATTCATGGTGGATGGAGAATAGAAGTATATCCAAGTTTACATGGAAAAAATGTAAGAGAAGAATACACACTAAATAGAAGTGAAAAGCTGTTACGAGCTGTAAAAAGCTTAGAGGGGTTGATGCTTGGAACCGTAAGGACTATGAATTTATCTACAAAAGAACTAGAAAATATAATTTACGCAATGATTAACACAGAAAGACGAGTATCTGAGGAGAATCCCGAACTTGACTCTCACTATACATTTCTTCTTATTATCAAAATTGGTCTTATTCTCGAAAAGCTTATCAATGAGTCCATAGCTGAGACCAAAGAAACTTTTATTAAAATAAGAAACAACTTATTGTACGATCTCAAAAAAGATGCAAACATTGCTCCTGTTGATGCTTTAATAAAATACTATGGCAAAAACTAGTTCGGGAGTTTTACTTTATAGAAAGGTAAATGAAGATATTCAAGTACTTCTAGTTCATCCTGGCGGTCCATTTTGGTCTAATAAAGATGATGGTGCATGGAGTATCCCAAAGGGACTAGTAGAAGGGAATGAAGATTTAAAGCAAACAGGAGCTAGGGAATTAAATGAAGAATTAGGTATGAAAATTGAAATCAATACTTCGGACTTACTTGATCTTGGTTCAATTAAAATGAAATCTGGGAAGACTGTTTATGCATTCGGTTACAAATTGGATATTGGTGAAATAACTACAAATAGTAATCATATTGAAATTGAATGGCCATTTAAATCTGGTAAATTGATTGATATTCCAGAAATAGATAGAGCAGAGTGGTTCGATAGTGAAACAGCAAAGGTCAAATTGAACCCTGCACAAATTCCTTTCATAGAGAATCTTCTAAAACAAGCTTAGGCTTTATAGTGCTTTGTATACCAAAGCCACGAAGAAGATATCATTTGTTTTAAATCTTTCTCCGCCTTCCAGTCTAAAAACTTAGCAGCTTTATCTGTATTAGTAGATGTGGTTGCAACATCCCCAGGTCTTCTTGGAACCATATCGTATTCCAGTTTCTCACCTGTCACCTCTTCAAATGCCTTTATTATTTCTAATACACTAAACCCATTACCTGTTCCTAAATTAAAGACTTCAACTCCTTTGTGATTATTTAAAAATTCTATAGCTTTAATGTGAGCATTTACTAAATCAACAACATGTATGTAATCTCTTACTCCTGTTCCATCCTTAGTTGGGTAATCATCCCCAAAAACTTGTAACTTAGAGTCTATATATCCTAAATGTGCCATAATCATTCTTGGGATTAGGTTTAATGGATTCTTAAGTTCATCTCCAATTAAACCGCTGTCATCATTTCCAGCTACATTAAAATACCTTAAAAGAACTGCATTAATTCCAAAAGCTTTATTTGTATCTCTTATAACTTTCTCACTCATTAATTTTGATTCTCCATAAGGTGATTCTGGATTTGTAGGGGTTTCTTCGTTAACAACTTCTGTTGGAGCATTTCCATAAACAGCGGATGTGGAAGAGAAAATAAACTTATTAATTGAGTTAGCCTTTGCAAAATTCAAAAGATTAACAGTACCGTAAACATTATTTTCATAATACGCCAATGGATCTTTTACAGATTCCCCTACAGACTTTAAAGCTGCAAAATTAACTATCGTATCTATATCTAAAAGGTTCTGTTTTATTACTTTTCTTAAATCAATATCTACAACCTCGATTTTCTTACCAGTAATTTCTTGAACCTTTTCCAAGTTTTTTAAAGAACTATTCGAGAAATTATCCCATACTGTTACATCGTATCCATGTTCTAAAAGGGACTTTACCATATGTGAACCAATATAACCTGCTCCTCCACTAACTAGAATCTTTCTCATAAATGGTGTTTTTAATATTAATAAATTATATACTTTTTAGTCGAATCTCTGTACAATTTTATATGTTTAGAAGTACGCTATCTTATTATGCAAATTACAAAATCAACAATTATTACTAATGTGATTAGAAAAGCTTCAATAGTTGCTTTATCTTCACTACTTACAGTTTCTTTTATATCCCCTAAATTAATTTTAGCAGAAGATTTACCTTCATCATTTCCTGTATCTTTTCCAACTGAGGAATCTATTACAGGTGATGAACAAAATGCTTTAGATAATGTAAAAGATAAATTTAGTGAATACTCTGAAGAAGAATTAAATGATGCAACTGCGAAAGTTAGAGAAGCTTTGATTGTTCCTGCCGAAGATAATTTCTTTGTAGTTAAATTTAAAGATGAAGAATCTGCAGATAGAGTTTCTCAAGAGGTTGCCCCAGAAGATGTAATTCCAAACAGATATACTGCCTTACTTGGTGAGGATGTGAGATTAATAAAAATTGATAACCAGGAAGAAAAGATAGACCAAATGACATTGTTTAATTTAAATGATTCGGTTGAATACGTTGAGACAAACCAAATTGTAAAGAAAGAAGCTTGGACAACTACTGGTACAACTGCTAAACCTAATGATTTCAATAATACAAATCACTGGTATCACTTAAAGACTAAACTATCAGAAACATATAAAGATGAGGGTTGTCCTTCAGCAAATGCATGCGGAGGATCAAGTTCATTAATAGTTGCAGTTCTTGATACTGGAATGGCTTTTGAAACTAATACAGGTGCGACATATAGAGAGTATCTTGGAGGTTCAAGTTTTATAGATAGAACTCCTCTTAACTTTACTCCTGCTCCAGAATTAACTGGAATATCTTTATGGACTAATCCTTCAGAAAATTACACTGGTAACGATGAGGATGGGAATTTTATATGCGATGACTTACATGGAGCAGATATGATTGCCGTTGTTGATAATCTTTCACTTTTAAGTTCTGGTCAATGGGCAAGTAATTGTGCATCTGGAACTTCCTGGGTGGTGAAAGAAGGTCACCCTAACGATGACGATGGGCATGGTTCTTATGTAGCAAACATGATTGCATCACTTTCAGATAATTCAGCAAGTAGTTTCGGAGGTGCATTTAAAACTCAAATAATGCCAATTAAAGTATTAGACTATACTGGAACTGGTACAACATTTACAATTGCACAAGGAATTAGATATGCTGTAAATAAAGGGGCAAAGATTCTTAATATTAGTATTGCAGGATTAACCTCTCCAAGTGCAACTCTAGAAGATGCAATTAGTTATGCTAATTCGAATGGAGTTTTATTAATTATTTCAAGCGGGAATCAAGCATTAAGTTCTTTAGAATATCCTTCTGCCTATTCTAACTCATATAATAATGTTATTTCTGTTGGAGCTTCCAATACTTCAGATACAAGAGCATCTTACTCAAGTTATGGAACTGGATTAGATTTAGTTGCACCAGTTGGAACTGGAGCAAGTGCAGGAAATGCTGCTTTTGCTCAAACATTTAACGATGCAGATAGTTGGGCTGTTACTCCAGTGGCAAGTAGAAACTTTACTACCTACACAAATAAATATTGGATAGGAACTTCTTTTGCAGCTCCCCAAGTTACATCTGCAGCTGCATTACTATGGGCAGAATATTCTAATTTATCTCCAGCACTAATTAAATCTTATTTAAGAAGTTCTGCAACAGATGTATCAACTGCAGGATACGATACTCAAACAGGTTATGGAATAGTGAACATTAAAGTTGCAAGGGACCAAGTTTCTCTAGGCGTTGGATTTCCTTGGATACCGTTTGGTAATACGAATAAAGACCTTGTAATGATAGATATAAATGGAACATTATTTCAAACAATTATTAATTCTGGTAATTATGTTTTAACAAGATCAACAACAGGTGCAACTGATTCTTCAAATAATCCTGTGTGGGGAGGCTGGATTTTAAGTGGAGGTGGAAATCCAGGAGTGAATAAAGTCTTTATGGCTGTTTCAAATAATAAGCTATATCAATCAATTGCTGATGGTGGAATAGTTTATACTAGATTTCATACAAGTGGAAACGTCGATGGTGGTGGCCCAATTTGGAGTTCATGGATAGCTAGCGGTGGGACTGCTGGCGATGTGTATATGGTAGATCTAAATAATAAATTATTCCAAACAGTTGCAGATGGAGTAGGTAATGTGTGGAGTAGAACTACTACTGGTTCAACAGATGGTGGTGGAAATCTTGTATGGACAGATTGGAAATTTACAAGTGGAGCAGCACCAAATAAAAAATTATATATTTATAGTTCAAATAATAAAATTTACCAAGCATTAGTTGCAGGAGGGTATGTTTATACTAGATACCATACCGGTAGTAACGTAGATGGTTCTGGTGATCCTATTTGGGGTAATTGGATTTTGAGTGGTGGTACAAGTGCAGATATTTTCTTTGGAAGTTTAGGCACAAGATTATTTCAATCTGTAGTTGCTGGTGGGTTTGTTTATACTAGATCTACAACAGGGGCTCTGGATGGTTCTAATAACCCTATTTGGACTACATGGGTATTTAATGGAGGTACTCCTAGTGGGGTAACCATGACTACTTCCAATAGTAAGCTCTATCAAGAAGTTGTAGCTGGTGGATACTCCTGGACAAGATTTACAGATGGAGCTCTAGATGGTTCAAATGTTCCAATTTGGAGTGCTTGGATAGCAGGAAAGACAGCGAATTATGGAGTATTTTCTGTAAACTTTAATAATAGACTCTTTGAATCCGTTCTCGCAACTGGATATGTATGGACTAGATCTACCGATGGAACGTTAGATGGTTCTTCAAACCCTATATGGACTAATTGGGTGCTTTCTGGAGGTAGTGAATATCAAAAGGTATATATGACTACATCAGGGACAAAGATGTTTCAAGCAGTTCTTTCTGGAGGATTACTATGGACAAGATACTTCGTAGCTCTATAAAGAATTAGTTAACTCTTTTGAAGATTCAAATCCCATATACTTAGCAAATTTCTCTTTATCTCCAAAAGATAAATAAAGTCCGTGTTTCTTTTTGAATTGCTTTAAAGAATTTATAACAATTCCTTTATCAAATCTACCCTTAGTATAAACGTCACTCACACTTGATGGGGTGAATTGTGAACTAAGATGCAGACAAATAGCTTTATGGTTATTCATAAACTTGTAACCTTTTTGATGTAGGGAATATGAGAAATCGTTATCTTCGTAAGAAGTATTAAAATCTAAATCGAAACCTTCATTCTCAAATACAGATTTTCTCCATAAAGTAGCTCCACTTGGCAACCAATTAATTAATTCTGAAGTTTCAGATTCATTATCTTTATATGATTTATCTAAATCTTTATCATTAAAGGTAATCCAATCTTCTTCTATTGTGAAAGTTGGCCTATTAACTTGTATTAGTTTATTAGGATATATAACCTTAGATTGAACAGCGCTAATATCTATATTTTCATCTAAAGTCTTAATTAAATTTTCAAAGTAAAACGGCATTGTATAAATATCGTTATCTACGAAAGCAACATAGTCTGTCGACGCAAATTTTAAACCTTCCATTCTGGAGCCAGATCCACCTAAATTGTTTGAGAGAAATATAACTTTAATTTGTTTACTAACAATACTTTTGAGATATGTTTTTGTTTTACTATCAGAATTATTATCAATAATAATAAGATTAAACTTCACTTTAGTAGTCTTAAGTAAGTTTTCAATGCATCTTTTAGTAACGCTCACTCTATTAAATGTAGGCATTATAATATCTATCTCAGCTCGTGAAGAAAAGCTAGAATTTCTATTAATATGTTCGGAATATCTAGCTAATTCTTTCGTGAAAGTTGGATAGGTTTCTTGCAGTCCTATAAATTTTTGAAGCTGTCCTTTTATTCTATTTATCATGTAAAATATTAAAAATCTTGCATTTATGATATAAATGCTTAGATTTTTGTATCCCTAGAGTTAACGAGGGGACTTAAAGTAATTCATATATTTTAATTCAATTACATGAAAAAAGCATTAATAACAGGAATCACAGGACAAGATGGATCTTACCTAACAGAGTTTCTACTTGAGAAAGGTTACGAAGTCCATGGAATTGTTAGAAGAGAGTCAAACTTCAATACAAATAGAATTGATAATATCTATCAAGACCAACACAAGCACCCAAAGCTAACTTTACATTTTGGAGATCTATCTGAATCTTCAGTTATTGATAAGTTAGTGAGAGAGATTCAACCTGACGAAGTTTATAACCTTGGAGCTATGAGTATGGTTAAAGTAAGTTTTGATATTCCAGAATACACAGCAGATGTAGTAGCCGTTGGAACTTTAAGATTAGTAGAGGCAATTAGAAACTATGCTCCAAAAGCAAAATTCTACCAAGCTTCTTCAAGCGAAATGTTCGGCAAAGTAGTTGAGACTCCACAAAAAGAAACAACACCTTTCTACCCAAGATCACCCTATGGAGTAAGTAAATTATTTGGATACTGGATTACAGTTAACTATAGAGAGAGTTATGGAATCCATGCTAGTAATGGAATTTTATTCAATCACGAATCTCCAAGAAGAGGAAAAACTTTTGTAACAAGAAAAATTACAAGAGGATTAGCAAATATTAAATTAGGAAACGAAGAATGTCTTTACTTGGGAAATCTTGACTCAATGCGTGATTGGGGACATGCTAAAGATTACATTGAGGGAATGTGGTTAATGCTCCAACAAGAAACTGGTGATGATTATGTTCTTGCAACAGGAGAGATGCATAGCGTTAGAGAATGTTGCGAGTTTGCAGCGAACGAGATTGGAATTAATATTGAATGGAAAGGGAAAGGAGTTGATGAAGTTGGAATCGATAAAGCTACAGGAAAAGAAATTGTAAAAGTTGATCCAAAATATTTTAGACCTGCAGAAGTTGAATTACTTTTGGGAGATTCTACAAAAGCTAAAACAGTTTTAAAGTGGGAACCTAAATATACCTTTGAGAGTTTAATTAGAGAAATGGTTAGATTCGATTTAGAGAACGAAAAAACTCATGAATTTGATTATTAAACTATGTCTAAAACTTTAAAAGAAATTTATAAACATTGTTATAAGTGCGGTGGCAATCTACATGAAACTGAGATTCATTCTTTCAAATGCAAGAGCTGTGGCAATGAAACATTCATAGACCCCTCTATTGGTGTGATGGGAATTATCGAAAATGATAATGGACAAATTTTAATGATAGAACGAGCTAAAGATCCTTTCAAAGGTACATGGGATGTTCCAGCTGGGTTTGTAGATGTTAATGATGAGAATGCAGAAGCGACTATTAAAAGAGAGGCTCGTGAAGAAGTAGGAGTAGAAATTGATGAACTCAAATACCTAGGGAGTTATATGCATACGTATGAATTCAAAGGAGTTACAAAACCTCATATTTCTATAGTCTTTACTGGAAAGTTAAAATCTAATGAAATCTCAATGGATAAAGCTGAGATTATGAATGCACAATTTATAAGTAAAGATAAAATACCATTTGAGAAAATTGGTTTCCCTCATGTAAAATTAGCTTTAGAAGAATTTATTAATAAAAAATAAAGATGGAAAAGAATTCAAAAATTTATGTAAGTGGACACAGCGGTTTGGTAGGTTCTGCATTAATAAATGCATTGAAAGAACAAGGTTACACAAATATTCTTACAGCATCTCATAAAGAGTTAGATTTAATCGATCCTAAATCTGTTGACGATTTTTTTGCTAAGAATCAACCTGAGTTCGTTTTTCATGTAGCTGCTAGAGTTGGAGGTATTATTGGAAACAAAACATATCCTGCAGACTTTATGTACGATAATACAATGATAAATACTAATGTTATTTATAGTGCTCATAAATATAAAGTAAAGAAACTTTTGAACTTTGGGAGTATTTGTATTTATCCAGTTGCTGCTCCTATCCCAGTCAAAGAGGATTCACTTTTAACTGGGCCACTAGAATATACAAACGAAGGCTACGCAATGAGTAAGATAAACTCATTAATGTTTGCTAAAAAATTTAAAGAACAATACGGTGATAATTTTATTTCTGTAATGCCTTCGAATATTTATGGACCAAATGATAATTTTCATACACAAAATGCTCATGTAACTCCAATGCTTTTAAGAAGATTTATTGAAACAAAAGAGAAAGGTGAAAAAGAAGTTGTTGTCTGGGGTACTGGAAATCCAACAAGAGATTTTATATTTTCAGAAGATGTCGCGGATGCATTAATATTCTTAATGAATAATTACGATGGTCTGGAGCATATTAATATTGGACCAGGAGAAGAAACAACAATTAAGGAACTAGCAACTTTAATTAAAGAAATTACAGGTTTTGAAGGTGAACTTACTTTCGATACTTCAAAACCAGATGGTACACCAAGAAGATATTTAGATGTTTCTAAAGTAAATGCATTAGGTTGGAAAACAAAAACTCCTTTAAAAGAAGGTTTAGAAAAGATGTACAAATGGTTTATGGAAAATAGAGCAAATATTAGAGAAGTCTAATTATCATTCTCTAACAAGCCATATAATTACCTTCCGGTGTATAGTAAAAATTGCATAGATATGTAAGTTTCTTTTAGCTAAACTTCTAGGTTAATAGACATCTTATTATCTATATGCAACCTCAGAAGAAACCCCGCAATCCATTTCTGGATATAATAAAAGGAGGATTAATAATTCTCGTTGTTGTTGGCCATCTTATCCAAACTAATATCCCAAACTTTGACGATAATTTATTCTTCCGACTTATTTATTCTTTCCATATGCCTATGTTTATAGGTATAAGTGGTTATGTTGCATTTATTTCAATGAAAGATGAACCTTTCTTTAAAAAGATTAAGAAAAGATTTTTAGCCTTAGTTGTTCCTTTTTTAAGTTGGTATTTTATTTATGGATATCTTGTACGAGGTACTTTCAGAACAATTGATATTAGAACATACATTATCCAACTAATAAAAAGTCCAGATTATGGTTTATGGTTTCTTTGGATTCTTTTTTTATGTTTTGTAGTTCTATTTCTTATTAAAGAATTTGAAAGAATACCTCAAACTATAATAAAGAAAAGTCATCTAGAGAAAGTATTAATAGTAGGAACAATTCTATACCTTTACCTAATTCACTATGAACTATTAGGAATCGGTTTGTTAAAATGGCATTTTCCTTCTTTTATAATTGGGTATTTAATTGCAGAACACATTGAATTCTTTAAAAAATATACAAAACTGATTACTGAGGGAATATTTGTTGGATATCCTACTTTATTGTTCTTTTGGAATAGAGTAAAGGATCCGAGAATCCCCAAATTTATTGTTAATTTCTTACATACATATGTTTGGATTGTACCTACATTATTTAGATATATAGTTGCATTGCTTGGTTCTATCTTCTTTGTGACGATTTTATATAAGATTACTAATCAAAGAATCAAAGATATTTTAGAATTCTTGGGAAATAACACTTTGGACATATATGTAATACATTTCAATTTATTAGGTTTCGTAGGTATAATGGGTATTGTAGGATTAGAAAGCAGTGCTTTGGATTATATTTCCATTGCATTGTGTACTATAATTGTTCTTAGCTTATCGATATTCATTTCTAAGTATATAATTAGACAAAGTACACTTCTTTCGACTTTATTCTTAGGAGGAAGAAATTAAAACCAATCTATGTCAAATATAACAATCTACACACCAAACGAAAGATCTAAGACAGGTTTATTTGAAACTTGGGGAATTATGATTAGAAACATAATTAACTCAAGGGATCTTATTTACCAGCTATTCAAAAGAGATTTCTTTATGTCTTACAAAAAGTCTTTTCTAGGACTTACTTGGATATTTATTTCTCCAATTGTAGGAATTATTTCTTGGGTGTTCTTAAATTATGCAGGAGTTCTACAACCTGGATCAACTGGGATTCCGTTCCCTGCTTACGTGTTACTTTCATCCTCAATTTGGGGTTTGTTTATGGGTTTCTATGGCTCTGCAGCAGGAACATTAGGAGCAGGATCAGGTTTTATAATGCAAGTTAAATATCCTCACGAAGTTTTATTAGTCAAACAAACAGCACAAAGTCTAGCTAACTTTTTAGTTACATTTATAGTAAATATAATTGTTTTATTACTTTTCGGTGTTACACCTAGTTGGGCAATTATTTTATTCCCAATAGTGATTCTTCCATTGTTCTTTTTAGGAGCAGGAATGGGATTATTTATTAGTGTTATTTCTGTAGTTGCAACAGACTTAACAAACATATTCAATATTCTATTAGGTTTAGTATTTTATATAACCCCTATCGTTTACATTCAATCTACCATCAAGTCAGAATTTTTAACAAGATTAATCGAGTTAAATCCTCTTACTTATTTAATAGGAGCAGTAAGAGATACTATTGTTTACGGAAAGATTGATAATGTAGGAAGTTTTATATTAGTTTCATTACTTTCGTTTGTATTCTTCATGCTTACATGGAGATTATTCTACGTTTCAGAACATAAAGTAATTGAAAAAATGTTTTAATATATGCAAATGAAAAACCCTGATAACGTAATTGAAGTAGAGCATTTATATAAAAAGTTTACACGAAGCTTAAAACGAAGTTTGTTTTACGGCTTAAGTGATGTAACCCGAAATATGTTGGGTACTAATTACGACCAGGGAAAACTTAGAAAAGGTGAGTTTTGGTCTTTAGAAGATATTAATTTTACTTTAAAGAAAGGTGAAGCACTTGGTATTATTGGTCAAAACGGTTCTGGAAAAACTACTTTATTAAGAATTATTAATGGTATCTTCCCTCCTGATAAAGGGGAGGTGAGAGTTAAAGGTAAAATTGGTGCTTTAATTGCAGTTGGAGCTGGTTTTCATCCCCACATGACTGGTAGAGAGAACATTTACCTTAACGGTACTATTTTAGGAATGACTAAAGAAGATATTGAAAGAGAGTATGAGAATATTATTAACTTTGCAGATATTGGAGATTTTATAGATGCTCCAGTTGCAACATATTCATCTGGAATGACTATTAGGTTAGGCTTCTCCATTGCTATACATTCAAAGCCAGAAATCCTTCTAGCTGACGAAGTTCTAGCAGTTGGAGATTTAGGGTTTGCATTAAAATGTTACAGAAAAATTGCAGAATATAGAGAATCAGGAGGTTCTATTATTCTTGTTAGTCACGGTTTGCAGTTAATTAGAAATACTTGTAAAGAAGTATTATGGATTGATAAAGGAGTTACAAAAGAGTACGGAGATGCACAATCTGTTTGTGATCATTACGAGAAGTTTATATTAGAAAAAGATTCTAAGAATACAGAAGGTATGGGAAGTATCATCCATACAGACGACAAAGTTAGAATTACAGGAGTAGAATTCTTTAATACTGAAACAAAGAACAAAGAAGTTAAAGTTGGAGATCCTTTAACTATTAGAATTAATTTTGATTCTCAACGAAAAATTAATAAACCAATTTTTACAGTTTCTCTTTCAAACCCAGAAAATATACAGGTAATTTCTAACTATACAAATTTTGATGGATTTCCAATTGATAGTTTAGAAGGAAAGGGTTACTTAGACTTCAAAGTCGATAAGTTGTCATTAAAAGCTTCTGAATATAAATGCACTATTACATTAACAGAGAATAATGATATTAATAACCATTTAGAATGGCACGATAAAGCATATAACTTTAGAGTAGATTCCAATGGGACAATTAGTTACGGTTTAGTAACACCATTCCCACAGTGGGATTTGAAATTAGAAAAATAATATGGCTAACCAAATAAATATGCAGAAATACAGAGCTCCTTCTTGGTTTGAAAGAAATGGAGATAAGACTTACAGATTAGACTATCACTTAGATAAAGATTCAGTAGTATTTGATGTTGGTGGATATTTAGGTCAATCTACTGCAGATGTTCATGAGAAATTTGGGAGTAAAGTTTATGTTTTTGAGCCCGTAAAAGAATATGCAGATAAAATTTCAGAAAGATTTAAAGGTAACGAAAATATCTTTGTTTATCCTTTTGCGCTTTCAGATAAAAATGAAACAACAACAATAAATCTTTTTGATGATAAAACTTCAACATTTAAATCAGGACAAGGTCAAACTTTAGATATTGAATCAGTAAGGATTTCGGAGTTCATTAAAGAGAATAAGATTAAAAAAATAGATCTAATTGAAATTAACATTGAAGGAGGTGAGTACTCTTTGTTAACAGATTTGATAGAAACTGGTTTGATTAATGATGTAGAAAATATTCAAGTACAATTCCATGATTTTGTAGAAGATGCTGAAAAGAGAATGCTTGAATTAAGAGAGAAATTAAATAAAACTCACTACCTAACTTTCCAATACGAATTTATTTGGGAGAATTGGAAAAAAAGACCAGCGAATATGACAGCTGAGGTTTACGAAGAACAAAGTGAATACGATAAGAATGAATTGAGATCATCAAGAAAAGAAGTTATAGATTTGAGAATTGTTAAAGAAGAATTAGAAGGTTCTTTATCACAGGCAAATGAAGAAAAAGAAAAGTTAAAAGCAGACTTATATAATACTCAATTAGAGCTTTCAGATTACAAACAACAATTTAAAAAGATTCAAGATACTTTAGTTTATAAATTAGGAAAGAGTATTAAGAATCCTAAGAAAGCAGCTAAAGAATTAATTAGTCCTAAAGCCGATACTCCTACAAATTAAGCTTCAAATATGAATGCACCTAAAGTTAGCGTTTTAATGCCACTTTTCAATGCAGAACAGACTGTTAATGAATCCATCGAAAGCGTTCTTAATCAAACTTTTAAAGACTTTGAGTTTTTAATTATTGACGATGGTTGTACAGACAATAGTGTTTCAGTTGTAGAAAGCTTTCAAGATTCAAGAATAAAGTTACTGCATAATCCCCAAAACATGAATTTGGTTCCCACACTAAATCGTGGACTAGAAGAAGCCAGTG
Source organism: Candidatus Dojkabacteria bacterium (assembly GCA_039929105.1). GTDB lineage: Bacteria > Patescibacteriota > Dojkabacteria > J137 > J137 > JBDSRX01. The sequence continues at coordinate 16,025 of JBDSRX010000016.1, read as the reverse complement.
GTGAATATATTATTAGAATGGATGCGGACGATATTTGCATGCCTGAGAGATTTCAGAAACAAGTTAATTTTATGGATTCAAATCCAGAGATAGGAATTTGTGGATCTTGGTTACATTGTTTTGGTGCTGCTGATTTTGTATTAGAACCTGCTCTTGAACATGATGAAATTATGTCTCGGTTATTTTTCACAAATATAATTGCTCATCCAACCGTAATAATGAGATTAAAAGCTCTTAAAGACTTAGGCTTAAATTATAAATTGTTCTTAGCAGAAGATTTTGATTTATGGAGAAGAGCTAGCTTTAAAACAAAACTTCATAATATTCCCGAAGTATTATTGGATTATAGAATATCGAATGTTAGCTATAGCCAAGTAAATAGTCCTCAAGTAAAAGTTGTAATTGATAATATGATGAAAGAATCGTTGATCGAATTAGGTATTGATGCTGATGATGATTTAGCAGAATTACATAGAAACTTAGGTAATGGAACTATTCCGACAAATAATGATGATACAATAAAGTATTTAAACCATTTGACTAATTTATTTAAAGCTAATCAAAAGACAGGTATATATCCTAAAGGTGCTTTTAGTAAAGTAGTTTATAGCTACTACTTTGATATAATAGATAATGGTGTTTTGGGTACAAAGGATAAAGTATCATTTCTTTGGAATTCTTCAGTTGCATCAATTGATATTGTTAAATCGATAAAGTTTACTTTAAAAGTGTTTTATAAAAAAATATTCAAATGAAAATTCTACATTTAGTTGAAAATTACTCCCCCTCAAAAGGTGGAATGCAAGAAGTTGTTAAACAGTTATCTGAGAGATTAGTACTTTTGGGACATGATATTACCGTTGCCACAAAGGAAAATGAAGATAGGAAGGAAGAAGTAATTAACGGAGTAAAAATAAAAGGATTCAATGTTTCTGGAAATTTCTCTGCAGGTTTAAAAGGCGATGTGAAAGAATATGAGAAGTTTTTAATAGATAGTGATTTTGATATTGTTTCTTGTTTTGCTGCACAGCAATCTTTAACAGATATTGCTCTCCCTTTATTAGATAAAATTAAAGGTAAAAAAGTTTTTATTCCTACAGGTTTCTCTGGTCTTTATTCAACTTTTCATGACGAGTATTTTAAAAAGATGGAGAAATGGATGAAGGATTTTGATGCAAATGTATTTTTAGCAGAGGACTATAGAGATGTTAAATTTGCTAGAGATAATGGAGTAACAAAAAGAATACTAATCCCAAATGGTGCAGATGAAAGAGAGTTTTTAGCTGAAAGTAATTTGGATGTTAGAAAAGAATTAGGAATTCCAGAATCTCATTTTTTGATTTTACATATTGGTTCACATACAAACCAAAAAGGACATAAAGAAGCAATTGAAATATTTAATAATGCAGATGTTAGAAATGCAACATTTGTAATCAATGGAAATGTTTACCCAGAAGGTGAGAACTGCAATGAGTATTGCAAAACAGAAGTAGACAAGTTTAATAGTAATCCAATAAGGACTTCCGATGGGAAGAAAATATTATTAACTGATTTAGATAGAATAAAACTTGTCCCACTTTTCAAAAGTGCGAATTTGTTCTTATTTCCATCAAATATCGAAGCATCCCCAGTAGTCTTATTTGAGGCTATGGCTGCACATACACCATTCTTAACAAGCAATGCAGGTAATTCTGCCGAAATAACAAAATGGAGCAATGGAGGTATTGTTCTACCTACATTAAGAAAGTTTCCAAATGGAAATGTAGAAGTTGATGTTAAAGAATCAACAAATATTTTAGAAGATCTTTTTAAAGATAAAGAGAAATTAAAGAAACTTTCTGAAGATGGGTATAGGGTATGGGAAGAGAAATACACTTGGGAAAAAATCTCTAAAGAATATGAGAAACTTTACAATGATGTTTTAGATAATAATTTTAAAGGGGTTGATGAAACTTTAGAAAATAAAGTGATTGATGTAATAATTCCTGCTTATAACCAAGCTTCATTTATTCTAGATACCATTAAGGCAATTGAGAATCAGACAGTAAAACCAAGACAGATTATTATTATTGACGATGGTTCAAAAGATAATACTGAAGAGGTTATTAAAAATTACAAATCTGAAGTAAAAATCAATTACGTTAAGAAAGAAAATGGTGGCCCCAATTCTGCTAGAAACGCTGGTATTAAATTATCTGATGCAGAATTTATAGGGTTTTGTGATGCAGACGATGTTTGGGAAAAAGATAAATTAGAATCTCAATTGCGAGTATTTGAAACAACTCCATTAAAAAATGTAGGTTTGGTTTATTCTAAATATTCAGTGATAGATGAGAAGGGCGAGAATTTACAAAATGCGTACATATTTCCATTGGATCCAAATGTAAGAGGATATGTATTTGATGATTTATTAGAAACAAATAAAGTTACTGGAAGTGCGAGCGCGGTATTGATAAAAAGAAGTTGTTTTGAAACTGCAGGTTATTACGATGAAAATTTACAAACACATGAAGATTGGGATAAGTGGTTAGAACTTGCTCAAAAATTCGAATTTGATTATGTTTACAAATCTTTAGTAAAAATTAGAAGACATGGAACTAATAGGCAAAGCGATGGTCAATTAATGTTTACAAATGAACTTAAATTTCTAAATAAATGGGCCACTCAAGTTCCAGTCGAAAAGATACCAACTAGCTGGGAGTTTAGTATTGCTAACCAAGTTATTAATAGATTGTCTGATATGAGTTTCTTTAAACTAGCAATGGAAAGTTTAACTCAAGAGTCTAAGAACAAAATCTTTAACGATACGAATGGATCTATGAAACTTTACATTCTCAAAAGATGTGCAGTTATATTTAGAACAGAATTCTTTTATGCTTTAAAACAAGTCCTTAGAATTGGAAGGAATGGTTTCTTAATTATCTTTAAGGTATAAATATGGACCAACCATTAATAAGTGTATTAATGCCTGTTTATAATGGAGAGCAATTTCTTGCAGAATCTGTTGAAAGTTTATTAAATCAAACATACAAAAACTTTGAACTAATAATAATAAACGATGCTTCTACAGATAATTCTGAAGGTATTGTGAAAACACTTCAGCAAAAAGATTCTAGGATTAAATTAATTAATAACAAATTTGAAAAAGGAATAAGTGGTGGATTAAATTCTGGATTAGAAATTGCACAAGGTGAGTATATTGCCAGAGCAGATTCGGATGATATTAATAAATCATTAAGGTTTGAAGAGCAAATTGAATTCTTAAAATCTCATCCTGAAGTATCTATTTTAGGAGGTGGTTACGCACCATTTAATTCAGAAAGAAGATTAGAAATTTTCCATCCTAGCAATAGTATTGAACTTGCATGGAAGTTTATAAGTAATACTTATTTCTGCCATCCAACTGTTATGTTTAGAAAAAAAGTTTACGATGAAATCGGAGGGTATATTAATGCAAAAGCAGAAGATTTTACTTACTTTTCAAAAATTCTAAAAAAATATAAAGGAAGTAATTTGCATAAAATATTAATTGATTATAGAGAACACGAAACTAATTATTCAAATACTTTTAAAGAACCTGTTCTTGAAAATGTTAAAAAGATTTCAGAAGAGAACTTCATTTATTACAATGGTAGTACAAATGGATATAGCCAGTTCATAAGGTTTCAAACAACGAAGAAATTAAGCCCAAGAGACCTCTTCTATTTAATATCAATAAATAATAGGATAATAGAGAAAATTAGAAATGATTATAAAGATTCGGTATTAAATCTAAATTATTTATTTTTTAGATTTAATATTCTTTTTAAATTAGTTATAGGTATATTTTAAAATTTTAAAGATGATAATTGTAAGATTAAAAGGTGGCTTAGGGAATCAAATGTTTCAATACGCTATTGGTAGAAAATATATGCAAATGCACAATGGAAACCAAGTTAAATTAGATGACTATACAAAGAAGGCTGGGATTCAAAGAGATTTAATGCTTACAAGATATAAGATAAGAGGTTCTGTCTTAAACAAACCAGAGTATTACATTTATAGAATTACGAATGCTCTAGGTACAAGAGTTAGTTTTTTAAAAAATTGGGCTTACAAAATTTACTTTCAAGATCAAACTCATGCATATGAAGATTTCTATTTGCAAGGTGGCAAGAATGTCTACCTTGATGGATTCTGGCAAAACTTAAAGTACTTTGATGACATTAAAGAAATTTTAAAAGATGAATTTCAATTGAAGGATGCACCTACAAAATATTCCCAAGAACTTTTAGAAAAGATAAACAATTCTAATGCTATATGTCTTCATGTGAGAAGAGGAGATTATGTAAGTAATTCCCATACAAATTCGGTGCATGGTACTGCCCCAATGGATTACTATAATAATGCAATTGCATACATTAATTCTCATGTAGAAAACCCTAATTATTTTTTATTTTCAGATGATCCTGATTGGGCAAAAGAGAATATTAAAACGAACTCGCCTACAGAAGTTTCCTACAACCCAATAGAATTAGGTTATGAAGATTTAGCACTTATGAATGCTTGTAAACATTATATTATCGCAAACAGTACATTTAGTTGGTGGGGAGCATATCTTTCTAGGAATCCTAATAAAATAGTTTGCGCACCTAAAAGATGGTATAACGATAAAGAGAACCCGATTGATTTAATTCCTGAGAATTGGATTAAATTTTAAATAAATGTAATGTCAGACAAACCATTAGTTTCAATAATTATTCCTCTTTATAATCAAGGACAGTTTCTTGAAGATTCTGTAAATTCTGCACTTGCTCAAACTTATTCTAATATTGAAGTAATAATAGTTGAGGACGGATCTACAGATGGTAAGACTCCCGCAATTGCTGATAAGTTTCAATCAGAAAAAGTAAAAGTTATCCATAAAGAGAATGGTGGTTTACCAATGGCAAGAAATACAGGAATTTATGAGTCTAAAGCAGAGTTCTTTGTTCCATTAGATGCTGATGATAAACTTGATCCAAAATTTATAGAAAAGACAATGGAAGTTATGACTTCTAATGAAAAAGTTGGTGTAGTTTATACAGACCAACAATTTTTTGGAATTGAGAATAAGATTATGTCGATGCGAGAATTTGACCTAGGGTTTCAATTAGTTTTAAACCATGTATCTGTTTGCTCTTTAATTAGAAGAAAAGCTTTTGAAGAAGTAAAAACAAAGAATGAATATGGATATAATCCAAATATGAAGTTTGGTTATGAAGAATGGGATTTATACATTGGCATTGCAGAATCTGGATGGGAATTTAAAGTAATCCACGAGCCATTGTTTTTATACAGAAGAAGGGGAAATTCTATGGTTTCAAATACATTAAAAAATCATGAAATTCTAACTGAGCAAATGATGAAAAATCATAAAGAAACATATATGAAATACTCAGCAGAATCTTTTCTAGCCTTGCAAAAATTGTATATGGATAAAGTTAGAACTCTTGAAGATTTAACAAAAGAAACAACAAATACAGGATGGTTACTAAAAAGATTGGTTAAAAGTATCTAATCTTTTTTAATTTCTTTAAGTGCAAGTTCTCTCACTAATTTTGTAATATCATTTTGCATTTTATCCATTCTTATTAATGTTCTTAAAAGAATGAAGAATATTACTATTGTTGAAATAACGAGTAGAGCATTAACTCCTAATTCAAATCCTAAAACATGTGCAAAGTCTTGTAATAGCACTGGAAATAGACTTATTAAACTAACACTTCCCCATATTAAAATTGCTAATAAAACTTCTCTTAAACCTTTCTTTTTAATAATGAATAAGTAGACCGATCTTAAGATTAAAAATCCACAAACTATTAAAATAATTATTTGGTAAGTTAAGAATTCCTGTGTCATGTTGTAATACTTCTAATAACCATTCTAAAGAACATACTAAATCCATTCATTAAATTTTGAGAAACATTCATATGTTCCAATCCTTTCCATTTATCTTTAGAGTACTTTGAATAGGTGACAGTAATTGGAACTTCTGTTGTTCTAAGTTGATGGATTCTAGCTTGATAAATAACCTCAGATTCAAATTCAAATCTATCAAAAGTTGTGTGTATTTGTTCTAATGCCTTTTTATTGTAACCTCTAAATCCACTTTGAGTATCTGTTGAAGTTGCTCCATAAAAAACTAGAGTTAGTAGATTTCCTATTTTATTTGCAAGAACTCTTGATAAAGGAATATTTTGATTATTTATAAATCTACTTCCCAAAGTTACATCTGCTGTTTCATCAAAAAGATGTTCTAAAATCCTATGAATTTCTTTAGGATCATGTTGACCATCAGCATCTATTGTTACGGCAAAATCGGCTCCTAGAGCTCTCGCAGCATCCATTCCAGTTTGAGTTGCTGCTCCTTTACCTCTATTTATTAAATGTTCTAAAACTACACAGTTTTTCTTGTTTGCTTCTTGGGATGTTTTATCTAAACTACCATCATTTACTACAATAATATCGTCATAACCTTCGTGTCTTACAGAATCAATAACTTCACCAATTGCTGGTTCTTCGTTGAAAGCAGGGATTATTATAAAAATTTTATCTTGACTCATATACTTTAATTTCTGTAAAACAATTGCTATTAAGCTAGCAACCTTAACTATTAACCTTCAACTCAAGTTGTACTTAATTATTTCTATCATTGCTTTAAAACCATCTCTAATTGCATTCATTTTTTTCCCTTCAGCAATACTTCTTGGGAAATAAGATATCGGCACTATCCCTAATTTTAACCTTTTACCATTTAATTTGTATTTAGAAAGTTTTGCAGTAACTTCTGGTTCGAAACCAAAGTTTGAAGTAGCAGTAATATCTTTAGCTATTTCTCTGAATACATCACCGTTGACAAGTTTATAGCAAACTTCCATATCTGGAATCCATACCCAGAATCTAAAGAAAGTAAATAGATTTGAAAAAGCTGTAAGAAGTTTATTTCCAAAATAGTTTTGCCAGTAAATTACTTTATTCTTTTTACCAAATCTATTTCCATAAACAGCATCTAATTGTTTATCTAGTGCAAGTTTCAAAATCTCTGAAATTTCATTAGGGTCGTACTCTAAATCTGCATCTTGAATGACTACAAAGTCTCCAGTGCTTTTTAGAATTCCATTTCTTACTGTTTGAGTTTTGCCTAAATTCTTATCGTTTTGAATTGATTTAATCTCTTTATAGTTTGCAGAAAGTTTTAACATTATTTGCCAAGAATTATCTTTAGAACCATCATTCACTAAAATTAATTCCTTTGAGTAGTTATAGGGTAAACGAACTGCAAGTACTTTATTAACTAGTTCTTCAAGAGTTTTTTCTTCGTTATAAACTGGTATAACAAACGATAATTTCGATTCCATTTTAATAAATTTATTAATAGGTCAATTATTTAACCAACTTGAATTTTAACCTTTTAAAAAGGAAAAATCTAATAAACATTCTAATATGACTGTGTGTATTTACTATAAAGATTAAGTACTAATTATTCAAAAATACTTCACCTATTTCTTTTGCAGGAATTGATTGGATATATTCTTGTGTAACTTCTTTAGTTTCTAACATTTTCAAATACTTTAAAGCCATTTGTGAAACGTAAGAATCAGCCCTTGCCTCATCTAGATGATCTTTAATATTTCCAATCCACTTATTCATTACATATAAGCCATTGAGTAAGTGAAGTCTTTCTTTCATTCCTTTTTTCTCCTCAGAGATTTTGTTGTAACTGACATTTACGTAATGAAATACGAATGATTTATTAGTCCATCCAATTTTTCCAAACTGCTTTAAATACATACTTAAATCGAAATCATCCCAGTAACCATGAACAATATTTGGATCGCAGAAATATCCTAAATCTTTAAAATACTCTGTTTTAAATACATTACAAAAACCTGCACAGAATTTATAAAACTTATCGTATTCGTAAAATTTTTTCTCTTTAAAATGATCGTCATATTTTGAATCTGGTAGAGATTCAGAACTTAGTTGTAAATATGAATATTTGCTTATAAATGATGGAAGTAATTTCATAAATCTCCAAATACTTTTATCGTTATAATATGCATTTGAATCTGGAGAAACCTGAACAATATCTGAATTATCCAATTCTTTATTTAATTCAACTAACCAGGTTTTTGTGACGATAGTATCGCTATTTAATAAACAGACACGTTCATATTTAATAGCATCAGAATATGCTGAATTTACTCCACCTACAAAACCTAAATTCGTTTCATTTTGAATAACTGTAATTTGGTCTGGATATTTATGTTTGAACTTAAGGCTGACTTTTAATGATTCTGGATCTTTGGAGTTAAGGATTAAGAAGATATGAAAATCTTTTGTATATTTAAAAACACTTTCTAGACATTTATTTAAATGCCAAGGAGTTTTGTAATTTACTATTATTATTGCTGTATCCATATTATTTTCCCATCCACCATTTAGCCATCGCTATTTTAGATCTAAGAGAGTAATGTCGTAAAGAAATCCATAACCATGCATCTCTTTTTACTTTTTCAATTCTTTTAGTTTTTAGCTTGTCTGTGGATTGCATGTACTTATGGTGCAATACAGTGGTTGGTTGATAAACAACTTTCCATCCTTTCTTTTGTGCACGTATAAACATTTCTACTTCATCTAGATACAATTTTATTTTTTCCCAATAATATCCAATATCTTGAAGCATTTTTGTTCTATAAAGAATGCATGCTCCAGTAACGCCAAAAACTTCTTTTTGTTCATCAAATTGTCCTTCATCTTTTTCTAAAAATCCAACATCATATGCTTGTCTAAATCCATCGTATAAAATTCCTGCTGAATTTATTAATCCATCATTTTTATTTTTATAAAATCTTACTTTCGGTCCAACTGCTCCAACAATAGAATTAAACATTGGTTTAAGAAGTTCTTGAATTAGATTTTCATCACACTTTGTGTCTGGATTTAATACAAGAATAAATTCTGGATTAAAGTTTGCAATCGCAAATTGAATTCCATGATTATTTCCTCCAGTTAAATATATATTCTTTGGCAATTCTAGAAGATGAGCAAAATCAGAATACTTTTCTCTAACTATTTTCTTCGTCCCGTCTTTAGAATTATTATCTACAACCACTACATTAAAATCTTTAAAGGTTTGATTCTTTAAGCTATCAAGACATTCCTCGATATCTCTCTCATTATTCCATGTAACAATTACTACAGAAACTTTTGGCATTTATTTATTAATAAGAATTATCAATCAAATTATAACCAAAATACCCACCCAGTTTTATAAAAAATGTATAATAAGTTCAAGCTTACCTTTAAGTTCGTTTTTTGTGTCCAATTTGATAAATTTATTTCCAATAGTAAAAGCGCAAACAATAGATGCGACGGCTCAACCGACGTTTGGAACCATTGATACTGGAGGTGGAAGTACACTTACATCTAGTATGCTTATGCGTTCAGATAAAACATCTGTAAATGTAGGAGATAAATTTAAAGTAACTGTAGAAATTAAAACAAACACAGTAACTATTAACGAATATAGAATAATAATAGATTTCGACGCTACTAAATTACAAGTAGTGGACCAAGATCCAACTACTGCGGGAACTCAAGTAAAACTACTAGACACAATATTTACAGTTGAGAATGCAGAAATAGACAATACTGTTTCACAAAATGGTAGAATAACTTTAATCGCAAAAACAGATAGTGGAAATCCTTTTGCTGTTAATAGAGATGTTGCAGAAATTCAGTTTCAAGCACAAGCAGCTGGCAGTCCAACTATTAAAATAATACAAGACGCTAGTGGAAGTAGATTAATAAGACAGAGTGGAGTTGGAGTATCATTTACCCCTAATCAATTATCAGTTACAGTTCAAGCTGCTACAGGTTCAGCAACTACAACTACTACAGGTGCAACCCCACCACCAATCTCACAAACAACTACAACTGGAGGAACAACAGTTGGTACCACTATCCCAGTTACTGGTGTAACTGATGACATTGGATCTGCTGCTACAATAATAGTTGCCGCAGTTTTAATTCTAACTGGATTAAAATTAAGTGGAGATAAAAAAAGAAATCACGAAATATAACCAATACATATTGATATATTCCGTTTAATTTAGTAGAATTCACAAACTTTTTGAAAAATAATAAGAAAGAAACCAAAAAAGAAAAGAAGGAGAAAGAAGACGACAAGATTACCCTTGAAGGAGTAGTGTCAGAAGTTTTTCCAGAAATGAGATACAGAGTTGATGTAGATTTCCAAGGTCTTAAACACAGCGTTATTTGCTATGTTTCAGGTAAAATGAGGAACAGGTTTATAGAAATTAAGAAAGGTGATAAGGTGAGAATCAAGATATCCTTATACGATATAGATAGCGGAATAATTACTTTCCGTTTGACCGATAGAAAAGTGCCCGTAATTGCTTAAAGGTATTTACATTCGGCCTGAAATTTGTTATAAATGCATTTGCTAATTTGAATTTTAAACTATGAAAGTAAAATCAAGTATAAAAAAGAGATGTAGATATTGTTACATCGTAAGAAGAAACAAAAAGGTTATCGGTAACGGTAAGGTTTCAATGAAACCTACTTACTATGTTTACTGCAAAGTAAACCCTAAACATAAACAAAGACAAGGATAATTTTTCTAATTAATTTTTAATTATTTTATTGTGGCTAGAATTGCAGGAATTGAAGTTCCAAACGAGAAAAGAGTAGAAATAGGATTAACCTATATTTACGGTATCGGATTATCTACTTCAAGAAAGATTTTAACTGCTACTAAAGTTAGCCCTGATAAAAGAGTTAAAGATTTAACAGATGACGAAATTAAGAAGATTTACGCTTACATTGAAACAGGAGTTCCTACAGAAGGACAAGTAAAACAAGTTGTTTTCCAAGCAATCAAAAGATTAAAAGATATTAGAGCTTATAGAGGTTTAAGACATAAGGCTGGATTACCAGTTAGAGGTCAAAACACTAAGAGTAATACAAGAACAAGAAAAGGTAAAGCAAGACCTGTTGGAGGTTTAGCAGTCAAAGTAGCAAAATAATCTTATAAATATATTAATATAAAATAATGGCTAAGAAAGTAGTAGCTGAGAAGAAAAAAGTAGAGAAAGTTGTTAAAAAGAAAAAAGCTAAGATTTCAGTACCAAAGGTTTTAGTAAGAGTAAACTCAACGTATAACAATACAATTATTAGTGTAACTGACTACGCTGGAAATGTGATTTCATATTCAAGCTGTGGGTTAGTTGGATTTAAAGGTAGTAAAAAGAGTACAGCATACGCAGCAACAAAAGCAGGAGAAGACGCAGCATTAAAAGCTATGCAAGTAGGTGCAAGAGAATCTGAAGTGATTGTTGATGGAGTAGGAATAGGAAGACAAGCAGCAGTAAAAGGAGTAAGAGCAGCAGGATTAAGAATTACATCTCTTATAGACAAGACTCCAGTACCACACGGAGGAACAAAGTCTAGAAAGAAACCAAAGAAATAATTAACATCCCATGTCCGTTATCGGATCGAGGGAACTTATTAAATTAGAATAATAATATGTCAAGATATATAGGACCAAAATGGAGAATCAATAGAAGAGAAGGAGAAACAGTTCTTGGATCTTCTGATAAATGGAAAAGAAGAACGTCTTTACCTGGTCAATTCCCAGTGCTAAAAAAGAGACCTTCTGACTATGCTATTCAATTTAGAGAGAAACAAAAAGTAAAGAGAATGTTCGGAATGAACGAGTCTCAATTTGTTAGATTCTATAAATTAGCATTAAAGTCACCAGGAAACACAGCATTAGGACTTGTGCAGTTATTAGAAATGAGAATGGACAATGTTGTTTATAGATTAGGATTTGCAACTACAAGAAGAATGGCAAGACAATTTGTAACTCACGGACATATTACTGTTAACGGAAAGAAACATAATATTCCATCTACAATTGTAAAAGTTGGAGATGAAATTAAATTTAAAGAAATAGCTGATTCAACTTACATGAAAGAAATTTCAGAGAAGAATAAAGCAGCCGTAGTTCCAGCTTGGTTAACAAAACTAGAGAAGGGCGGAAAAGTTAAAAATGTTCCTGTTAGAGATGATATGGACAAGACAATAAAGGAAAGATTAATTATTGAACTATATTCTAGATAAAACTAAATCTTATAACCAGAATCTTATGATTTCTCTTAAACAGTTCAACATAAAAAAGGTACAAAGTGCATCTAATTCAGATACATTTCAAATTGGACCTTTGCCACAAGGATACGGAAGTACTTTAGGTACATTCTTAAGAAGAACTTTATTATCTAGCATCCCAGGATCTGCTGTTACAGCAGTTAAAATCGAAGGAGTAGATCATGAATATTCATCTATGGATGGATTAAGTGATGATGTTTTAACAGTAGCTCTTTCTTTAAAGAATGTTGTTGTTATTTCTAAATCTTTAGATCCAATCACAGTAGAAATTAATGTAACAGGAAAGAATGGACAAGTTGTAGAAGTTACAGCAGGAGATATTGAGAAAAATCAAAATATCGAAGTTGTTAACCCAGAATATGTAATTACAAGACTAACAAGTGCAAAAGCTAAGTTTAAAGCTACTTTAACAATAGAAAGAGGCGTTGGATATGCTCTTCCAAACGAAGACATGAGAAAAGAACTAGGAGTTCTTCCATTAGATGCTAATTTCTCTCCTGTTAAATTAGTAAACTATGCAATTACACCAGCTAGAGTTGGAAGAGAAACAGAGTTAGACCAATTAGATTTAACTATCGAAACAAATGGAGCAGTAACATCAGTTGAAGCATTACATGTAGCTTCTGATATCTTAGCTCAAATGACAAATCACTTGATTACTCAAACAGAGCAAATGCTTTCTGGAAAGGAAGTAACAATTGCTGTAAACGCAATGCAAAAGGAACAAGAAGAACAAGCTAAGGTTGTTGTAAAAGAAGCACCTATTAAAGTTGCAGACCTAAACTTATCAACTAGATTAACAAACGCTTTACTAAAATCTAATTATGAAAACTTAAGAACTCTAGAAGGATTAACAGAGGAAGAAGTTGCAAGCATTAGAGGAATGGGAAGCAAGAGTTACTTAGAATTACTTGAAGTATTGAAGAAATACTCTATTAAATTAGTGTAAAACCATGAACAAGGGAATTAAAAAACATAGAATGCAAGGTAAAACTCAGTCTCACAGAGATGCTTTAGTTAGATCTCTTGTATTAGATTTAGTTATTGCAGAGAAAATTAAAACAACACCTACAAAAGCTAAGATTGTAAAGTCTTACTTTGATAGATTAGTAACGCATGCTAAGAAGGGAACAGTTGGAGGAAAGCACGTTATTCAAAGTTTCTTTAACTCAAACGAAAGAGCTATGACTAGATTCTACAGTGTTGTAGAAACAAAATGCCAAGACAGAAATTCTGGATATACTAGAGTTATTAAGACTTTACCTAGAAAAGGAGATAATGCAGAACAAGCTTATATTATGCTTGTAAACTTTGGAGAAAAAACTAAGAAATCAGAAACAGAGAAATTATTAGAGAAGAGAAAGAAGAAGGAAGATGCAAAATCTGTAGCAGGAAGAGTAAAGAAAGCAGTATCTAAAGTAACTAAAAAATCTAAATGAGCATAGCGAATTCAGATTTTTGTTATCCTGAGCACATCGAAGGATCTAAATAATAAAAGTAATTAATAAAATAATATGAAAAGTATAAGTTCAATATCACAAAATTTAATAGAAGAGAAATGGTACATCGTAGATGCAGAAGGTAAAAGAATCGGATTAGTTGCATCTAAAGTTGCAGAAGTTCTACAAGGTAAGATGGATAGAATGGTAAGAGATTATCATGAACCAATGACTCACGTTGTAGTAATTAACGCAGCTAAGGTTGACTACACACCAAAGAGAGGAATGACTAAATTCTATAAGAGTTACTCAGGATTCGCTGGTGGATTAAAATTTAGATCTTTAGATGAAATGATGATTGCTCATGCAGATAGACCAATTGAGATCGCTGTAAGAGGAATGTTACCAAAGACTAAGCAAGCTGATAAAATGATGGCTAACTTAAAAATTTATACAGGTACAGAGCATAATCACGAAGCTCAAAAACCAGTAGTTTTAGATTTAAAGAAATTAAAAATATAATATGGAATATATCTACACAATAGGAAGAAGAAAAACATCAACAGCAACATTAAGATTGTATAAGAAGAATGGAGTTAATCAAATTAACGAGAAAGCTGTAGACCAATTATATGTTCATGCAGAAGATCAAAAGGTTTTAGAAATTCCTTTTAAAGCTGCAGATTTAGACTTCAAAACTTACTCATTCACTGCGAAAGTAGTTGGAGGTGGAAAGTACTCACAATTAGAAGCTGTTCAACATGCTATCGCAAGAGCAATCGCTAAGATGTTCCCAGATAAAAAGAAAGCATTAAAGATGGCTGACTTAATCACTAGAGATCCTAGAATGGTTGAAAGAAAGAAACCAGGATTAAGAAAGGCAAGAAGAGCAGAACAATACTCAAAGCGTTAATCCATTTTATCAATGAATTCTTCAAACCCTGCCTCTACACGAGCTAAGGGTAGAATTTCTGAAGATTTAGCATTAAATTACCTTCAAAATAAGGGCTATGAGCTGGTTGAGCGTAACTTTACTGTTAAGGGTGGAGAAATTGACTTGATCATGTCTTTTGAGGATTTTATCGTCTTTGTTGAGGTAAAAAGTATTTATGCACTTTCTGAGTTCTCAGTTTTCAATGCAATCTCCAAAAAGAAGAAAATGTTCTTAAAGAAAACTATAGATAAATGGTTACTTAAGAATAGTTTGAAACAAAGCCCTTGGAGATTAGACTCTATAGCAATTCAAAAATATCCCGGAAATAGTTATAAGATAGACCATTTCGAGTTCATAAGCCTGACCAACTGATGAATATATTTGCCAAATTACAGTTAGCAGGTTTATAATAAGAGTGCTAGAACGAATAATTTTTAAGTTACAATTTTAAATTTTTAAATAATTGAAGAGTTTATAATGTAAAAATGTTTAAAACATTATTAAATTGTATTATTGAGAATTGTTTTCAAATTATAAATTAAAAATTTCAAAAGATGCCACCTAAAAATCCAAATAACTCTCAGTTAACTCAACAACTTACCGCTTTAATTCCAAATTTCTGTGATAAGTGTGGAGCGAGACATAACAAATCAGATATTGAAATAATCAATCAAGATCCTACTGGAATTTCTTGCAGATTAGATTGCCACAACTGTGGAAATAGTTACTTAATGTATCTAAATTCTCCATCAGATGGTGTTTTAACAGGTAAAAAGGCATTATTAAAAACAGATGTTTCTAATTCTGAAATGAGAAAGTATTCTACTGCAGATCTATTAGAAAATGATGAAATTTTAGATGCTTTAATTGCATTAAAAGAAGTTAAAAATATTAACGATTTTAATGTTTTGTTTACAGAAGAATAATCAAATGCACGAATATCGAGATTCACAAAATTAAAAGCATATCCCACTCTAAGTGGGATTCTTTTTGGATTTCTTTATTCGTATTTCGTGCTTTTCTGATTAGCCTGTAACATAGGCTTTTCTATTTGCTGACTAAACTGCTCACTCAGGCCTTTTTAATGAAATTAAGTTAGAAACAGATCTTAACTTTTCTGGAACTTCATCTTCATCTGCTGAAGTTAAGATGAATTGATTTCGAGCTTCCGAAACTAAATCTGAGGCAACTAATCTATTTTGATCGTCAAGCTCACTCATAAGATCGTCCACTAAGAATATTGGTTTAATCTCTTTAATACTAAAGTAGTGATCTGATTGACTTAATTTGAAAAGTAAAACACCAAGTCTTTGTTGTCCTCTTGATCCATAGAATCTAAGGTTTTCACCATTCATAAGAATTGCAAAATCGTCTTTGTGTATTCCATAAAGAGTTTTACCAACAATGATTTCCTTTTCTTGGTTTTCTTGATATTTTTT
>JBDSRX010000015.1:0-24550 GCA_039929105.1 Candidatus Dojkabacteria bacterium | reverse complement strand
TTTTGCTAGTAAAAGTAAGTGATAATATTTAACACCATCTACTTTTTCTCTAAGAGTCATGTCACTTGGTGAAAGATAAATTTCACAACCAATAATTTGTTTAATTCCAAAATCGTGAGAATATTTCCAAAATTCAGGAACTCCGTACATAACACCATGGTCTGTTAATGCTACAGAACTCATTCCCAACTCTTTTACCTGAGTAAATAAAGCCGCAGATCTATTAACTCCGTCTAGAAGTGAATATTCTGAGTGAACATGTAAATGAGTAAAGCCCATAATTCGGGGAGTATCTAATTAAAATAGCTAAAATTTCTTATTAAAATCTTAGCTTCTAATTATTCTATCAGAAGGGACCAAGTTGGTTCGTCAATTTTGAAAGCTTATTAATCTATTCTGAGTATACTTTCTATTCTGGGTAGAGTTAGCCATGCAGCTGCATTACCAAAACCACTCTTATTTATAGCCATTGGTTTAGTTCTTTTAGCGTCTTTTAACCAAATAAGAATTGCATAGCTTTTGTCGATATGTTTACTAGCAAACTGATCCTTGATATCACTATTTAATCCGAATTCTTTGAAATTTTTATCTATTAATTCTCGAACTTTTTGTTCATTTAAATTATCGTACTGCTCAACTTTCAACACTTTTGCTTTAGCTGTTATATCAGTCCCAGAATTTTTGAAGAATATTTCATCACCAGGAAATATCTTATTCCATGGAGCGATTCTATGTTTATACCAACGTGTTTCTATAGTCTTTTCTTCAGAAAGAATTTTCTCAATAAATTTCAATTTTGGATTCATTATTGCAACATGGTGCATATTTTTATTTCTAAAATTAATATATAATTTCCATGAATATTTTTAACATTTTTACATGGAAAAGATAAAGAGTTATATAAAATTACATCCTAGAAGAACAATACTTTTTAGCATTGGATTAGTTCTGGTAATCTTGTGTTTGATTGCACTGTTAATGATTATTGCTAATCAAAATAATCAAAAATCTCTTACTAATATTACTAATATAAATCCACAGCCTACGTCCTATATAGTTTCTTATATTACTGGTGATTATCCACCGACTACAGATAATAAACCTGCTCCAGTGCCGAATCCTATAATTCCAATTCCACAACCTTATACAAGACCATATCTTTCTGTTCCTGTAGGTGTTGTTGCTTGTAATATAAATGAAAAGGTATATATAAGTGGATATTATTCATTTTGTTATCCCGATACATATGTTGTTGACCATGGACCAGAAGGAAGTATTTATGTTTCAATTAAAAATCCAAATGATACTACTGAAGCACCATATATTGTGGAATTAATAGATGGAAATCTAGCTTTAAATTTCCATACATTTCCAGAAGGATATAATAGTGGTTATACAACAAGTATAGATTACGTAGGTAGTGCTTTCCACGAATTAGATAAGCAAAGTGCTAGTAGTATTGAATTTGCTCAAGCACCAAACTATAAAGGTACTGTTGCATATACTTATTTACTAAAGAGTCCAGTACTAAATACATTTGCTACAACCCAAACATGGAATTTTCCTGATAGAGAAAGAAAAACTTTCATACTATTCCATGGAACAGTTAACTTAATGTTTGTGTATGAGCAAAATGCAGTAACTCAAAGAATGTTTGATAGTATTGCGTTTAGCCACTAATTGACTTCCTTAAATTGTTTATGTCATGCCGGACTTGATCCGGCATCTCTTGTTTTTAATCTTTTGATTTAATATAATCCCATCATGGGAAAACACTACTTTGTCTATATTCTAATGAATAAATATTATTCAACAATGTATATTGGTGTAACTAATAATATTTCAAGAAGAATAAATGAACATAAAACTAAAACAACTGACTCATTTTCTAACAGGTATAATACTAATATATTAGTTTACTATGAAGTTTATCCATATGTTTACGATGCAATTCATAGAGAGAAAAAACTTAAGAAATGGAAAAGAATTTGGAAAGAAGAGTTGATTAGAAGTTCAAATCCTAAGTTAGAAGATTTATCTAAGACTTTACCATACTATTAGACCCCGCATCACGCTACGCTGTGCGGGGTGACATAAATTATAGTAATGATTTTATTCTTGCAGCAACATCTTCCGCATGAGTTTTTGTCGTAACTTTATTTTCTGCATTTGGACCCCAAATCTCTAAAATTTCCCCAGATTTATCTACTAAATATGTAGTTCTTAATGTACCCATATAAGTTTTCCCAAACATGCTTTTTTCTGCCCATATTCCAAAATCCTCTTGTAATTTATGTGTTTCATCTGATAATAGTTGGAAGTTTAAACTTTCTTTTGCTATAAATTTACCATGAGATTTTTGATTATCACAACTTATTCCAACAACATGTGCATCTAATTTCTCAAGAACTTCATTATTATCTCTAAAAGAACATGCTTCTTCGGTACACCCTTCAGTTTGGTCTTTAGGATAGAAGTATAGTACTAAGTACTTTTTGTCTAAAAATTTATCCAAAGAAACTTCATTATTATCTTTATCTAAAACTGTTGTTTTTGTGGGAATTTGATCTCCAATTGAAAGCATATTAAATGTATAAAAAATATCAAAGCTCGAATAACGAAGCTCAAAAGTCACATATCCTAACTAGTACGTTATTTGAGATCTTTCAGAAGTATAACATTAAACTCATTTGCCTTTTCTTCCATTGGTAAATGTCCTGCATCTTCCACAACATCCATAACAGAACCTTTAATATCTACATTTATTTTTTTACCATCCTCAATATTTATCCATGGATCTTGTAACCCCCAAATAATTTTTACTGGTTTCCCTATTTGATCCAAACCTTTAGATAAAGCATTTTTTGCATTATCTCTAGTTATACCTATTAAAGAATCTTGCCAATTCTTCATTTTGAAGGCCTGAGAGTATCCCTTAACATCTTCGTCATTTACTAGCTCAGGGTCATTATAAGCAGATTTTAAAATATCTTTTAATCTATCTGTAGTTAAATATCTTGTAAAGATTTGTCTGGCATATTGTTCAAATGGGAAGACAGAGATAGCTGGTGAAAGTTGAGAGGTAAAATTACTGTTTGGTTTATTTATTGCCGCATCTACCAATATTAACTTATTAACCTTCTCAGGATGGTCCATAGCTAACATAATAGAAATGTTAGCACCCATACTATGACCAACAATAGAAGCATCTTTAATATTTAAATATTCCATAAGATCATTAACTGTCTGAGTTTGAGAACCATGGGAATAATCTAAATCTAACCCTTTTTGGCTTAAACCAAAACCTTTCAAATCTAATGCAACTATGTAATATTTATTTTCTTGTAGAGATGGAATGGTTTTTCTCCACGAGAATGTTGAACCACCAAATCCATGAATTAGTATTACTGGGGGATTAACGGGATCTCCATACACTTCGTAGTGTATTTTTACTCCATTAATATCTTTAAAAGAAGAATTCACATCTGCAAGTTGTTCAGCAGTTCTGTATTCAGATTGCGGAATAGTAAGAATATAAGGGGATGCACAAAGTATTATTAGTACTGCAACAATTCCAGCAATTATCTTTTCCCGCATATATTTAATTAACCTTTCAAATATACTAACAGGAAATAATATCTTTGTTAAGAAAGTCTACTTAATCTTAAAATTGCTGCTACAGCAACTAAAGAAACTCCTACAGAATAAAATGCTATTGAGAAAAAGTTAGCGTTATTTTTACCAATAGTAATAGCAGTATTTCTTAAGTGAGATTTTACATCAACTTGAAAATCTCTAACCTGATTAAATAAAGCTCCACCCATAGATATTAGTGCCACACCAATTAATACAAGTATTGGAGTTAATCCTGTATCTGCATTTTTTAAAAGCATAAAGTATAGTACTTGAAATGCTCCTAAAGCATAAGCATGGGAGATTAAATCTACAAATGGATAAGACTTATATCTAACTTTTTTCCAAGAATATAAATGGCCAGCAACAATTGCAGATAAAACTACAAGAAATGCAGGAATACCTTGAAAAACAAAAACTAATATTAAAGCAGGAATTGAAGTTAACTGCAATATCATTAAACCTTGTCTGTATGTAATAAATCCGGATGAAACAGGGTTTCTTTTAGCTTTTTTTTCGTCCATTGCATCGTCTTCAGCATCTTCAAGATCGTTAACAATAAAAGAATAACAATGTACAGAAAGTGATACTAAGATAGCTAGAAAATAATCGAAAATGCTTATCTTAAACCCAATTCCTATAATCGTTACGATTGTAAGAAAAGGAAAGTAATCATGGAGAATTACATTTAATCTAGATAGTCTATAAAAGGCTATAAAGAATTTCTTAATCATTTTCATAAATATCTAATTTAAACGGGTTATTTAAAACTTCTAAATACTTTTCCTTTAATAATTGCATTAATTCTTGATCTTCTACTATTTGATCGATGTATATTGATATATATTGTTTCGCTTCATCAAAGTCAATAATATTAACATTATCTTTACCAAAAGTTTTAAGAATAAAATTACTCATAGACTTATTACTATATGAGCTGAATTCGATGATTTTAATATTATTAGCAGCTCCTTCTTTCTTGAGCCAATTTAAAATTGAATAGAATCCAAACACAAACATCTTTCTATATTTTGCCCGCTTTTCTTCGTCAGCTCTTGCAGGAGGAGCATCGTAATTTTCAGGAGTAAAATGCCATATCCACTCCAATTTTTCTTTTGGTCTAAAAATTCGGAATCCTGAGTTCCCTCCGTAAAGATAATCTCCTTTAGCTGTCTGTTTATAGACAACTTCAGGAGATATTGTAAGACCTAATTCGGCGTATATTTCCATCAAATTTTATGAAATCAATACTGCATCACCACTTTTTACATCTTCTTCCACCTTCTTATATTTAACATTCTTCATTTCTTTACCATCTTTATATCGAACAGAAACTTTATCGTTTCTTCCAATATTTTCAAATTTCTCATTTTTCTTTGTTTTTAATCCATCATCAACTCTATTAGCAGAAAGTGAGGATTGATTTCTATCTCTTTCTCTAATTGCTTTTTTAATAACATCATCGGCTCTTCTAGATGTTGTATCTTCTGCAACAAATTCTCTGTCCCCAGTTAAGATATCTGTAATTGCATTTTCATTAGTATTTAAGCTTTGAGCAATTTGTGGTGCTTCTGTCTTATCTACTTTCTGAATATTCATAATCTTCTTAGCTACTTCTGAGTTTATTCTATCGATAAAACTAGAAAACACATTGAATGCCTCATTCTTGTATTCAACTAGAGGATCTTTTTGAGCATAAGCTTGTAGTCCAATACCTTCTCTAATATCTTTCATTAATTCTAAGTGGTCTACCCAAAGATTATCTGTGTTTTGCAACATTAAAACTTTTGCTAGGTAATAGAAATCTTCTCCAAAATCTTCTAATTTTTTAGGTAAAGATTTTTCCGCAATATTTATAAAGTAAGCAACAAGATCCTTAGATTTAGTTTCTTTAATTTGTTTTAACATTTCTCCCCAAACTTCACCTTCTCTAACACCAACTTGTTCTGCCACCATTCCAGCTGGAACAAATACAGCAAATGTTTCTATTAATTTCTTCGATTTCTCTTCGTTTAATCTAGGGTTTGCATCTACAAATTCTCCAACAGATTTCTTAACATCGTTAATAAAGATCTTTCCAATAGTATCTTTAACTTTTGTTCTAGCTTCTTCAATTTGTTGCTTATGTGAATCTTTTAGATCTTTATATTCTGGTATATTAATGTCTACAATTTTTACTCCTTCAATAAATTTGCCAGATGAATTTTCAACATGGTTTAAAAACTTTCTTCTTCTTGAGTAGAAAATTTCTCTATGTTGGTTCATAACATCGTCGTAATCTACAACTTGCTTTCTAGAATCGAAGTTAATATTCTCTATTCTTTTTTGAGCCATTTCAATTTGACTAGAAATAAATCCCATTTCAATAGGCATATCATCTTGTAATCCAACTCTGCTCATTAATCCAGACATTACTTCTCCACCAAGAATCTTCATTAAAGTATCGTCTAAAGCTACATAGAATCTAGAAGATCCTGGCTCTCCTTGTCTACCTGTTCTTCCTCTTAACTGATTATCAATTCTTCGAGACTCGTGTCTTTCTGTTCCAATAACATGCAATCCACCAACATCTGCAATTTCTTTCCAAGCATCGTCTCCTCTTCTTCCTCCTCCAATAACAATATCTGCTCCTCTTCCTGCCATGTTAGTAGCAACAGTTACTGCACCTCTTCTTCCAGCTCTTTCAATAATTTTTGCTTCTTGTTCGTGATATTTAGCATTCAATACTTCGTGAGCGATCCCTTCTAAATCTAATAATTTAGAAATTATTTCAGATTTGTCTACAGAAGTTGTACCAACAAGAACTGGTTGTCCTCTTTGGTTCATTTCTTTTATTTCTGCAACAACAGCTTTAAATTTAGCATCTTGAGATTTATAAATTCTATCTTTATGGTCTACTCTTATTACAGGTTTATCTGTTGGGATAGTTATAGATTCTATTCCATAAATCTTAAAGAATTCTTCTGCTTCTGTTAAAACAGTTCCAGATCCTCCACAAAGAACTTTGTAAAGTCTAAAGAAGTTTTGAAATGTAATAGTAGCGTAGGTTTTGCTTTCTTGTTGAATTTGAACACCTTCTTTTGCTTCTATAGCTTGATGTAAACCCTCGGAGTATCTTCTTCCTTTTAGAACTCTACCTGTAAATTCATCTACAATTAAAACTTCTCCATTCTTAACCATGTATTCATCGTCTCTTTTAAACATCGACTTTGCTTTTAGAGCATTCTCAATATGGTATGCATTAGAATAATCCATCCATAAGTTATCCACTCCTAAGTTATTTTCTACATGTTTAATTCCATCTTCAGTTAAGCTTACAGATCTAGACTTATGGTCAACAATATAGTCTTTATTCTCTTCTAGAGGGTCTACAGCAGCTGCAAATGATTGATACTTAGTAGTATTAGCATCACTTGGAACTCCAGAGATAATAAGAGGTGTCCTAGCTTCGTCAATTAAAATAGAGTCGGCTTCGTCGATAATACAGAAATAAAGTTCTCTTTGAGAAAGGGCAGATAAATCCCAACCCATGTTGTCTCTCAAATAGTCAAAACCAAACTCGTTATTAGTTCCATATGTTATATCGCAGTTATATGCTTCGATTTTAGAGCATTCAATTAAGTTAGCACTATCCATGTTACTAATATCTAAGTTCTTAATAGCATCTCTAACTTTTTGACCTTCATCACCTTTGTAAGCAGAAATTTGATCGTCAGCAATAAATCTATAAGAAACTTGAGAGTTAATAATTCCTACATTCAATCCTAATTCAATTGCAACATGACCAGCATATTCTGCATCTCTTCTTGAAAGGTAATCGTTAACAGTAACTAAGTGAGCACCTCTTCCAACTAAAGAGTAAAGTATTAAAGGAAGTTGAAATGTCATTGTTTTTCCTTCTCCAGTAAATAACTCAACCAGTCTTTGTCCTTGAGCCAAAATGATTGCAGCTCTTAATTGAACATCGTGATATCTAAATCCAATCTTTCTAGCAAAAACTTCGTCTACAAAAGCGTAGATTTCTGGCATAAATTCATAGAGTTTCGCCTGAATATCTTTTTCTGCTTTGGGTAATCCAGCTTGTCTATCTACCTTAGTTAAAGAAAGCTTATTATCACTAGGGATTTTAGCTGTCATTTCTGCAAGCACTTTTTTCATTTCTTTAACTCTTGTCCTCATGTCTTCGAAAGACATGTCTTTTGTCTTATTTCTTAATTCTTTTATTGTCTCTAAAGGCTTATCTGTTAACTTAATTTGTCTTGAGTTAGGATCTACTCCTATTTTGAATTTTGGGAACATACTTAACTTGTCTAAAATTTAGTAATTTGTTTATGGAATAACGCATTAAAGTATAGCGTAAAGAGGCAATTTATTAAAGAAGTATACTTTCACTCTATCGGAAGAATTGAACCAATCGCCAAATCACCTCAAAAGGATATTCAAATACTATATATCTTAAATCTCCTTTTAAAGCCATTACTCTTGCTTCTTCCACATCATCTAGTCTTAAGTACATTTTCGCCAATATGGAAGCATCTTCCAACACTGTATCAATTTGAATAAATCCTAATAAAGTTAGAATAAAAGACAAAATTTGTAAACCAATTGAAACATATATAAGAACCTCTTTTAGGTTTGTAGTTGTAGCAATCGAAATTAAAAAAACTATAATTTCTATTAAAAATATAAAACTTTGAATATTACCAACAATTCTTAAGTACCTATAGTCTTTTTTTGTCATTTCTGCCTGAAATATGACATAAAAGTTAGTATATAAATCTTTTTTATAGATTTTATCTTTATTAATTAATAAGAAGTCTTCTTCAGCAAATGCTGGCTCGTAAATCTCGTCTGTGGCTTGAATTCTAAACTTTGTGGAATCATTTCGATAATATTCTTCGATAATTTGGGCTGGTTCTCTTCCTTCTCCAGTAGGGTGTGAGAATTTTTGTTCAATCTGCCTTCTAGATCCCCATGCAAATAACGCTAATACAAGCTGAATACTTAAGATAATTACGAAGATTATTATTAATACTGTCATAGATTTATTGTATCAGGATTATTATGATCTTACCACCTGCAACACTTTTCTGGCAGTTCAGATTAATTCAGAGTTACCTACTCATTAGAGGAGCAGTTGATCAAAAGCTCGAAATTCGAATGACGAAGCTCAAAGATGTCACAGCCTATTTATTTTTTTGATTTCTTTATTCGTATTTCGTGCTTATATGAATTGTGCTAATATTGTCACCAATTAGAAATAACTACTATTTGTTAAGTTAACATTATGTCACAAGAAGATTCTACTGAGGTGGTTAGATATGATGATTCAATCAAAAGAATAGATAGATTAAAAAGAAATCTATCAGATAAAACATTAGACTCTTTCGAGACAAAACTTTTATCAATGGTACTTCAAATAGCATTTACACCTGAAAATTCTTTAGTAATTAAAGATTTAATTGGGATTGAAAAATTTGAAACTATATCCAGATGTTTAAGTTTTGAATCAATGAATTTCCTTCTTTTATTGGAATATTCAGGATTGTTCGGATATCAAACTTTTAATAGAATTCCTATTGAAAATAAATCTTTAATAAGTTTTGTAGGGGCTTGGAATAGTTGTAGAAAAAATAACTTTTTTGATAACAAAAGTTTCGATATCGATTCTTTTCTTAAATCAAGGATTGATTACTTAGTAAGTGAACCAAACCCAGAAAATCCAGATACTTTAGTAACAGATAGAGAATTAGAGCAACAACTTATTGCTATGTATGGAGTAGAATTTTAGACTTTTTCAATCTCAAATTTATTTCCTTTGAAACTAACTTTTATCTTATCTCCAGCTTTTATATTATCTTGTAAAAGCTCATGTGAGATTAAGTTATCAATTTCTCTTTGAACAGTTCTTTTTATTGGTCTTGCTCCAAATTGTGGATTAAAGCTAACTCTTGCAACTTCGGAAATTACACTTTTATCGAATGTAATTTCAATATCTTGGTCCTTTAATAGTTTTTTAGTACTTTGTAAAACTAATACAACAATTCTTTCCACTTCTTGCATTGTTAATGCCTTAAACATTATTATTTCGTCTAATCTGTTTAAGAATTCTGGTTTAAAATGTTTTTTTAATACTTCAAATACTTGCTCTTTCAATTGATCCCATTGTGGAAGTACATGCGATGCAGATTTCATTTTTACTAATCCATTTTTATTTTCAACTGGCAACATAGAATCTAACATCTTACCAACTTCTTTAGCTCCCATAGCAGCAACTATCATATCTGCACCAATATTACTTGTTGCAATAATAATAGTATTTTTAAAATCTACTGTTCTTCCTTTGCCATCAGTTAATTTTCCTTCATCTAAAACTTGTAAAAGAATATTAAATACATCTGGATGTGCTTTTTCAATTTCATCTAATAATATTACTGCATAAGGTTTTCTTCTTACCTTTTCTGTTAACTGCCCACCTTCTTCGTAACCAATATAACCAGGAGGTGCTCCTATTAATCTAGAAACTGAATATTTTTCCATATATTCACTCATATCTAATCTTATCATTGCATCTTCATCTCCAAATACTAGTTCAGATAAAGTTTTCGCTAATTCTGTTTTTCCAACTCCAGTTGGACCTAAAAATAAGAAAGAAGCAATAGGTCTTTTAGGATCTTTCATTCCAGTTCTTGCTCTTCTTACTGCTTGTGCAACTAAATGAACTGCTTCTTCCTGTCCTATAACTCTATTGTGTAGATTATCTTCTAAATTTAAAAGATTTTCTTTTTCTGCTTTGTTAAGTTCTGTAATTGGAACTCCAGTCATTCTAGAGATAACCTCATTAATATCTGTTACATTAACTTCAGGGGTTCCAGTTCCTCGTTTTCTCTGCCATGCAGCTTCAATTGGTTTTAGTTCTTCTTTAAGTTGTTCTATTTTTACCTTCAAATCAGCTGCTTCTTTTAATTGTCCACCTCTAGTTAAAGATTCTCTTTCTGTTTCTAATTTTTTTATTTGAGATTTAAGTTCTTGTAATTCTTTTGGTTCACTTGTAACTCTAAGTCTAACTCTACTTGAAGCTTCATCTAGTACATCAATTGCTTTATCTGGTAAAAATCTATTTTTAATATATCTGTTGGATAAATGTGCAGAAGCAATTAAAGCATCTTCGTTAATTTTTAATTTATGGTGCGCTTCGTATCTTTCTTTTATTCCTTTTAAAATTGTAATTGTATCTTCCACACTTGGTTCTTCTACAAGAACTGGTTGAAATCTTCTCTCTAGCGCTGCATCTTTTTCAATATATTTTTGATATTCGGAAAGTGTTGTAGCTCCAATAACTTGAAGTTCTCCTCTAGCTAACGCGGGTTTAATCATATTAGAAAAGTCCAGCTCACCTTGTTGTGCGCCACTTCCCACAATTGTATGTAGCTCATCTATAAATAAAATTACATTTCTTTCAGCTTTTTCTAAGTCACCTATTAACTTTTTAGCTCTTTCTTCAAATTCTCCTCTAAATTTAGAACCAGCAACCATTGAAGCAAGATCTAAAGATTTAACTTTTTTATCCCTTAAAACTTCTGGGACTTGTCCAGAAATAATTCTTTGAGCTAAACCTTCTGCAATAGCTGTTTTACCAACTCCAGGTTCTCCAATTAAGACAGGATTATTTTTCTTTCTTCTCGATAATATTTCTACAACTCTAGTAATTTCTTCATCTCTGCCAATAACAGGGTCGATTTTGTCTTGTTTTGCAAGATCTGTTAAGTCTTTAGTAAATTCGTCTAAAGTAGGAGTTTCAGAACTTTTTCCAACTTCGGAACCTTCTTTATCTCCTTCTCCAACAACTTTAATTACTGCTTGTCTAGCTTTTATATGAGTTACTCCATATCTTTTTAACATTTGCGCAGCTAATCCTTCTTCCTCCAAAATTAACCCTAATAATAAGTGTTCTGTTCCAATATAGGTATGGTTTAAAGCAAGAGATTCTTGATGTGCTAATTGAATAACTTGGGAAGCTCTTGGGGTAAATGAAGGTTGGTTTCCTGTATAACTTCCTTCTGAAATTTGTTTGTCTAATTGATTTTGAAGCTCTGAAACATCAATTCCTAATTCTTTAAAGATTTTAGACATCACTATTACATCATGTGTTAATCCTAAAAGAATTTCTTCTGTATCTACAGACCTTTGGTGTTTTTCAATTGTTTTTGCTAATGCAATTTGAAGTGATTCGTTTGTTCTGTTTGAGAAAAGATCGGATATATTCATAGAAAATTATAAAATTTTACTTTGAAATTATATCACAAGATTATCAGGTAGTAATGCCTACTGCTAGCTAGAAGTTATACTTTTCTGGGTAAAAGGATTTCATTGTAGTAAGAAACTCCAATGAACCACCAATTGCAGCTATTTGATTAAAATAAAGGTCTCCACCAAATCCATCTGTAAGATCTCTACTTAAATATTTAGCCTGATTTATCATTCTATTAAAAAGCTTTGTAAATCTTGTTACTTTATAATCTGTATTAATGCCTATCTTTTTAAACAATTTATAAAGCCTAAGCATTCTTTCATCTAATATTAAATCATCTCCGAAAAGGAAAACTTCCATAATATCAAATAATTCCACCCAGTCTTCTGGGGTCATGCTTGCTTTTGCTCTTATTTGAAATTCTGTGAAATTAAATGTTTTATGCTCAATAACATCATCAAGTATTTTATTCTGAACAACTTGACTATCGGACATCCTTCTAATATGGTTTACAATTTCACTTCTTATAGTGTCTGTTATATCTTCTTGTTGGGTAATTAATCTTTGGGCTTCGTAAACATCAGGTAATGTTGGTTGTAGTAGCATTCTATGATATTTATGTAGTTCAATTCGAATATATTCTATTGATTCTTGAGTAAGTACATCTCGATTATTTTCAATAAATGTAATCAAATCTCTAGTAAACTCGATACCTGTCATGGCGAATGCCCTCTGCAACTCGTTTCTATCGTGAATAAAACTTGAGAGATTTATAAAGATATACTTTTTAATATTTTGAAAGTTAGCAAATTCATTATCTTTATGAGATGAATTAATTTGTTTGGGGAAGTTTCTAAGCTCTAGTAAAAGAGAGTCTATTCTTTCGTCAAGTGTCTCTGGTCTATTAGTATCTGGCATTATGCTTCGGTTTGTACTAAATCTCTATCTTCACCTAATACAATTTCAACAACTGTTTTCATTACTGTATTAAGTATTCTGGATTTAAGTGCGTATTCTTCTGATATATCAATTCCAGCAACTTTTGCAAACTTAGCAATAACTTCTAAGATTGCTTTCTTAGAATTTGAATCAATATTAGAATAGTCTAAACCTAGTTCCATCGATTCGACTGTAAGACCAGCATTAGTATGCTCATCAACAAATTTTAATTCTTCATCACTTAAATGAAGATCAGAATTATTAACTAATTGCACTAATGCATCTCTGGGATCTCCAGAAAAAATTTCACTAAATTTTTCTTCTTTGATATTTGCAAGAACAAAAGTTCTTAAATCATCGGAAAACAAAGAACCTAAATTAATAGGTGCTCCCTCTTCATTATGTACTGTATCTTGGTAGGCTAAAGCCATATATTTTTATTTAAAATTACTAATATAATTATACCATTTAAGTGCTATTTTGATCAAACTTCAGTTTGTAAAGCACCCCTACCCCCAAATCTTTCTAAAGTTTCAATAGCAGAATTTACAATTAGTTTAATTACTTCTAAAGATCTTGCTTCTTCTGGTAATACTTCTAAAATTCTCGAAACAGTAATTTTTATAACCTTTTTGTCACCCATTGTTAAAGCATTTGCTCTTTCTAAATTAAAGGCTTCTTGAATATCAGGCTCATTTAGAATAACTGTATTAAATCTAGCCTCACCAGATAACATTGCAACCATTTTTGCAGATAAATATGGTCTTATTTGTACTAATGATGGATTTATAAAAATATTTGTAGCAACTTGAGATGCAAAAGGTCTAAGAGTATTATTCTCTAAAATTCTTATTTGATCGTCTCTGTCTATAACTGTTTCCATAAATATCTGTTTAAAATTCTACATAAATATAACATTAATATATCCTTTTCGACAGTAATACTAACCCTCATTCTTAAGCCTATTCCATCTATCCAGTACTCTATCTAATATTTCTTTAAAAGATAAATTGATTTTAAGTGTATCTAGAATATGGAGTATTTCAATTGCAATTCTAACTATTGAATTTTTTTCATAACTTCTTTCAATAGATGATAGTTCTTCATTGTATTTTTGTTGAATTTCTAAGATATCATCGAAGAAAACTACATGCATTGATTCTTTAACACATATACTCTTAACTATTTTAATATCCAAATTACTCACCGAAGTTATACTTAGCACTTCTGCGTAAATTAAACTTAACTCATCAAATTTACTATACCTTTCTAAATAACCCTCATTCACTGATTTGTAATAAAGCATGACAGATTCAATTACAGCTTTAGAAATTAGAAGAAATGCTTCCTCAGTATTTTTTATTTCATCACTGAATGCTTTAAGTAATACTCTTATTGCATTGATAATAGTAGTTTTATTTTTACCATAATTGCTTAGAGTAAAACCATATTGGCTCAATCTTTCCTCAATGTCTTTATCTAAATTGTAGTAATTTGTAAGTTCCTCTCTATATCGATACATTTGCCTTAGCTTTATGATAAATTTACTAAAAGAGAAGCTATTAGGTTTAATAATCAAATCGCTACTAAGTAATTCATGATAAAGATTAGTATTTATAATTTTTAAGACAGAACTAATCTTTAATGTAGTTATTTCTGGTACATCTAGAGGGCTTAATAAGTTTTTTGCATTTATTTCATTTACTATTCTATCTCTAGTCTCACTAGGGTTTTCCATATTAATTTCTATAATTTCTATTTTCGGATTATATCACTGGAACTATTTATCAGCAATGTATTCGGATACAATATTCATGCTAAATTCATGTTGAATACATGCTCTATTTCCTTTAGAATGAATATAATTAATAAGTTTAATGAGTAAAGTACAAAAGACTTTAAAAATACTTCGGAACCTAGACAGGTCTCAAATTTTTGGGGCTTTATTTCTTGGCACTATAATTTTACTTTCATCAATAAATTTAATTAGAGACTTAAGGTCTTATGGATTAAAACCATTTGGTTTTGTAGAGAGTGCATTTGCCCAAATATTTCCTCAAGATACAGTAATAGCAGCAATTCCTAAAGCAGGAGATATACCTCCATCTTTATGTGGAGATAAAATAGATTTACTTCAATATATGATGGCAGAAGGCGGTGCTGGATATAACTTAAAATACTGTACTCAAGATGGACCAGGTGCTTCTTTACAAAACTTAAGTTTAGAAAACACAACATTCCAGGGACATCCAGCTTTTAAATTACATAAAGGAAATGATTACGAATTATATTTTTATGATGACCAAAATATTTATTTTGTAGAAGATACTTCTTGGGATGGAAAGTGCCAAGATGGACAAAGAGCATATTACAGAGTATTTGATAATTCTGGTACATTAGGTGGAAAAATTCCTAGATGCTGGTCACCTGGACAAGAAGCAGAATCTAAACAATCAATAAAGACTTATTATAGAGATTCTGATAATCCATCTGCAAAACTTTGCGATGCTAATGAACCTTTTCAAACAACCAATCCTACTTATAAATTAGACTATGCAAGTCAAGGTGGAAATGGACCACAAGTACCTGAATTATATAGCAATAACGGAACAGTCGTTTTAAGAAATACTGCAGGTGCTGGTGCTGGAGAAGAAAAGTATTATTCTAAAGGTTATGGTTTAACAGGGTTTTACTTTAAAGACGATAAAGTTACTTTTAATAGTTCAATACAAACAGATGAAGTAGATCCAAAGTTAATATGTGACGGATCAACAACCCCCACAACTTCAAGTGATCCATTTAAATCCCCGAAAGATGATATTGTAGATACTCCAGATAGATGTATTGCTTATAATGATAGAACAGGAAAGCAATTACGAAGCATTAATGCAGGTGGAGGTACTTCTTTAGAAACCGGAAAAGGAGGTATTAACCAAGGAGATTTAGGGCAATGGAATGACAACATTGGATTTGTTCAAGGAAATAATTCTCTTAAAAGAGATCTTAAAATGGGAAACATACTTTCATTATTTACAGATAGAAATCCAGGACCTGCAATTGACTTTATAAAAAGTGCCAATGACGCAGGAATGTTGCCTGTTGTTAGACTTTGTTATGTAGGAGGGTGTGCATTCAGTATGTACGACAATAGTATCCCAGATTTTTATAAAGCAGTTTCTGAAGCTGTAGGTCCAGATTATGTTTTTGTTGCAATTTTAGGACCAAATGAACCAGGAACAGGAGGCGAAATGACAGCCTTTGGAGTTAATGATGGTGATTATGGAACATTGATAGCAAAAGCGAACGAGGCAGCAATACTGCTTCAAGGAAATAGAGTTAAAGTTGGAGGAAATATGTACTTAACTCCTGCTGCATTTAATATTAATAATAGAAGTGTAAATGGAGATGATGTAAAAGAGTATTTATTAAACGGCAGAGGCTTAGATTTAAATCTTTTTGATTATTTAACTGGAAATACATACAACGATGGAAATGCCACTGCTTACGATAATTATGTAAATAGCGGAATGAAGAAAGTTGTTGATGATAACGGACTAAAAACAATGATTACTGAGTTTGGTAGATTTAATAATTCCGATTCAGACTTAAAAGCTTCTTTCATGAAGTTCTGCGATGATAGTAATGTAGATGGTGTTTTATTCTTTAGATCTTTTGAAGATGGAGAAAGAAAAGCTGGACAACCAAAACCTTTACCAATTCCTATTTCTGTAATTTATGATGCAACTTCTAGCTGTGCCAGACCTAGAAATTGGGTTGATTGTAATTTCGATTCAACATTATATGCAGATAATCCATCTAAACCAGCCTCAAGTGTGAACTCAAAGGCAAGTAGTGTTTATAGTAAGTCGGAAGATAAAACTGGAGATGCTACATTTAAAGTTTCTTGTTTTGGAAATAATTGTGATTACAAAGTAACACAAACAATGAGAGTTAGAGCTCCAATTAAACAGTTTGGTTCTAACTCTAGTTTTGGAACCGAAACTAAGAATTATGTACCAATTTGTGCCAATGTATCTTCCTTTATGAATTCAACTCAATACGAGCCTTTAAATCAATATGCTGGAGAATTAGGTAGTGGTTATGCAATGCCTTGGCTAGGTTCTGCAATTAACTGTTCTACCGAATTAATAAAAAGTTCAGATGAGTATGCAGGGGGTGATGGTGTAACTAAAATGTATAGTAGTCCTGGAAGTGCTTACTTAGCATCAACTGCAGATATCCAAGCGGATATAGATAGACAAGTAGTTGCAAGGCAATACGATGGATCTACATGTTTGCAAGTTATAAAGGAAGGGAAACCATATATCCCAGACGAAAGAACAGTCTATTATAAAGGTCAAATAATGGATAAATGTCCAGTAGATACATCAAAAATAATTAGATATTATAATCCCTTCTCTACACCTCAAGAATATAAGAGTGTTCCAGAAGCTAATACAGCACTTAAATACTTAAAGAATCCAGATGACTATATCTATGGACCAGAAGTTGTTCTAAGTTCTAAAACTGTGAATGTTGGAGATTTTTCGCAAATGTGTTCTCAATATGCAGAAAGAAATGTTAATCCAGACATCAGATATGTAGCCAATGATTTAGACTGTGAAGTTAAGAATGAATATGCTGAAACTCCATCAGGATTAAGATCATGTCAGTTCTTTGCAATTGGTTGTACTACTGACGAAGCAAAAAATGGTACTTGTCAATTAAATAAAAATTACGATTCAGGTACATTAGATGCTCTTCGTAACAATTGTTTTGAATACTCTCCAAAAGGCACCGATCAAATTTACTACAAAGATAATAGCTTTGCTGACTTACCTAAACTAGATATACCAGATATATACGATTCTCTATTTACTCTATATCAAAGATTTAATAACATTCTAAAAAATAGAGATATGAAATTGGTCGTAAATAATAATATTGGTTGGAATGTAGAAGGTTATTCGATGTTGAGAGATGGGAATACTAAAAAAGAGGGAACATCTTCCTTATTTAGTCCTACTGAAGGAGAAAAGACATATCATTTAGATCCAGAAGTTAAAACTGACCTAACAGCTTCAGTTACTCAACCTAATATTTTTGATAATAGTATGTCACTTGCAAGAGGCGCAGGAAATTCTAGTGTTAAAAAAACTGATTATTACTACGATTGGCTTGGATATTTAGACCTTTTCCAAGAATATTATAGTGTTTACCAAAATAATACTGGTTTAAGCGGTGAGCAAAGAATTCCGAATCCATTCTTTAATCAAGCAGGAGCACCGAATAACAATCAAAGACTTCTTTTAATAACTGGTAGATCTAGTCAATATGTCAGTCTTCCATTATTAAGTTGTGATCAAAGAAATATTGGAAATTCCTTCACAAACTCACAATTAAAAGGAAATGCTGCATTTAGATTGGCAATACAAGGTTATTTAGGTACATCTAGCGATGATGCGATTAATAGATTGATTGACGAAATCTGGCCATACGATTACACAATCTCAAATAAAGATGCAACATGTATTGAAGATGAATCTGATACAAGACTTTCAAATAAATTAGAAACTGAGTTTTGCAAAAGAGGATATGTTGTTGAAGGAGCTTGTGGAAATAAATGTACTCCAACTACAGAAATTCCTAAACCAATAAGTTCTCCTGTTCAAAATCCTGGAACACCTACTACTCCAACAATACCTGGATCTAACTTTATATATCCAACTTCTAATACAGTAATAGTTTCTGGATACGGTTGTTCGCAATCTAGACCTGGTGGAGATTGCCATACGGGGGTAGACTTTGGAAGACCATTAATAGAAGGAAGTCCAATTATTGCATCGGATGCAGGTAAAGTTGTCGTTGCTGGTGGAGATCATGAAAACCCATTAACTAAAAACGCTGATGGTACTAACAAATACTTTGATTGTTATGGTCAACCTAGTGGTTCCTACGGTTGTTATGTAAAAATATTGCATGATAATGGAATTACTACTTTGTATGCCCACATGAGCGCAGTTGATGTAACACCAGGGCAAATAGTTACAAAAGGGCAATTAATAGGGAAAGTTGGAGCTACTGGTTATGCTGGCGGAGCTCACCTTCACTTTGAAATACGTTTGAAAGATTGTTACGATGGAGATGCAGGAGATTTAGGTAGATGTACAGCAGATCCTGTTAAATACTTATCTGTTGGTGCATCTGAAACTTATGTAGCGGCTTGCCAACCACAGGATTACACAGTAACTCCTTGGAAAGGAAAATGTAATGAATGGAATTGTGGAAGTGCAGGAAGTTTCCAAGAATCTCTAAGCTGTATGACTGGAATTGGCTATTTCCATAAAAATATGGATGAATGGGTAGATAGATACGGTCCTTTCTGCGATAACGAGACTTATCAATCTAAAGTATTACCATTTGGACATAACTTTACAGAATTCTATGATAAGTATTTACCAGTAGGATCTGGTGCAGGAAGAAGTTGCGGAGATATACCTCCTGCAGATAGAAGGCCTGCTGATGTGGGTATGGCTTGTCTAGGTTATGAGGCTAGAAAAGGTTCTGAACAATACACTTACTACAGAGGTGCTTTAGCAAAATGTTCAATGAGTGTAGACCAAACATATTGGACTAACGAAAACTCATTTGGGAAATCTCCAGAAGAATTAGCAGATTACTTAATGAATACTTTAGATGTTACATATAGTGGTTTTCATTTAAGTAAAACTCCAAGAGAAAAGGTTATTAATGTTTTACAAATGGCTAAGGCTAAAAATATGAATCCTTTTATAGTTCTTGGAATATGGGGAACAGAGTCTTGGTTCGGGCAATATAATTTACAATGTAATATAAGCCAATGAAAAAACTAATAAGCAGAATAAAAAAACTAACCTTTTCTCAAATAATATTTTTATTACTAGGGTTTTTAAGTGTTCTAATCGTTATTAACTTAATATTAAATCCATCATCGGGAACAGGTAATCAAAATGTAGTAATTACAGATCCAGATGCAGAAGGTTATAGAATTAGACAAGAGAATTTACCAGCTGTTAATTTAATATTACCTTACGAACAGGAAGATTACGGCCTTTCTAGAGAAACAAAAAATGGTGTAGAGGTGATTAACATAACCTACGATAGAACAGATCCACGAGCCCTAGAAGCAGCTTATTTGTACTTAAAACAGTATGGAATAATTCAAGGAGATGGAAAGACTATTGAGACCCCTAGAGATCCAATAGAGCTATTTTAACCGTGTCTAAATATCATAATATCGCCATCTTTAACGATGTATTCTTTACCTTCTAGTCTAACTTTTCCTACTTCTTTAGCTTTGTTCCAACTACCTGCATCTAAAAAATCTTGGTAATAACAAACATCGCAAGCTATAAATTTCTTTTGAAAGTCTGTATGTATTGCAGCAGCAGCTTCTGGTGCTTTAGAATCTTTTAAAACTGTCCAAGCTCTTACTTCCTCTGGACCTTCCGTAAAGTAAGAAATTAAACCTAGAGTCTCATATGCTGCTCTTGTTAATCTATCTAATCCAGTTTCATCTAGGCCAAATTCTTTCATAAACTCTAATCTATCTGCATCGTCAAAACCTGCAAGCTCACTCTCTGTCTTAACATCCATAACTATTACTGTCTTATTTCCAACAATATCTTTAATTAATTCTGCAGATTTTTGATCATCAGAGTTAACAAGATAAATAACAGGTTTATCTGTTAACAAGAATAGAGATTTTCTCGCCATAATTACTTCTTCATCTTTTGGTTTTTCAAAGTCGAATGCTAATTTACCTTCTTCTAAATGTTTTAATAATAATTCTAAATGTGCAAGTTCAGCTAAAAGATCTTTATCAAATCTAGCCCTACTTCTAATTCCGTTTACTCTAGAAGTTACCGTATCAATATCTTTTAATCCTAATTCTGTTTGAACAAGTTCTATATCTCTCTTAGGATCGACTGAATTCTCAACATGAGTAATGTTTCCATCACTAAAAGCTCTCACAACCTGAACAATCGCAGATACTTCTTTGATATGGCTTAAGAATTTATTTCCTAATCCAGCTCCACTAGCTGCACCTTTTACAAGACCTGCAATGTCTACAAATTCTACTATAGCTGGAGTTATTTTCTCTGGCTTAGAAATTTCTGAAATCTTTTTTATTCGAGTGTCGCTAACCGCTACAACTCCTACGTTAGGATCTATAGTTGCAAACGGATAATTAGCTGCCAACACATTTTGTTTTGTTAATGCATTAAAAAGCGTAGATTTTCCTACATTTGGTAGACCAACTATTCCTAAAGATAAATTCATTTTGAAAATTCAATAAATATCGAAGCAATTATATCACAACTATAGCGTAAGGCTTATTGAGTAAAGGAAAAAGCCAAGAGGTAAAAATACCCAATAGAATGTTGGAATTCCTAGAAACCACATTGAATGCCATGGAACTTCTATTCTATTAAATTTTTTTAATCCGAAAGCTGGATTTAAAATAAACCATAAAAAATCTTCGATAACCCCTAAAATCAAAAAGAAAGCTAAGATTCTAAACTCAATCCCAATTGTCCAAGGGAAAAATATAAATACACTATGTAGTAATACTAAAATGAATGACATTAAGAAGAAATGATATCCAGTGATTTCTCTTTCCCAAATGTATTTTAAATAGATCTTATATCTCCAAGTAGGTAAAGCTGCTGCCCATCCATCTTTTCCTTCAATTTGTATTTCCATCATTGCCCAGAAAAAAGATGCTACAAGAACAAATATAAAAAAAGCAACATGACTCATATTTAATTATTTAAAATTATCTTTATTTCTTGGCTTAAAGTATTAGATACTTCATCAACGACATTAATTTGGAAATTATTAATTCCATTTTTTAAATTTACATTTACAAAGAAGGAACCGTCTTCTAATATGGTTGCTTCCGTATCTCCTATATAGACATGGCTTAATGGATTTACAGTACCTTCTATTTTATATAAAGGATACACTGCATTAATTTCTAAGACATTATCTTTAAGTTCTAGGGATGGAATTGAAACAAAGTTTAGTTCTGGAATAAATAAAGATTTTGTAGCTATTAATTTGTTAAGTTCTTTTGCTTTGTTTGTAGAAAGTAATTGACCTTTATCTAATAAATTACTAGAAAGTGTTGTAGCATTATAGTTTAGTACGAACCCAGCATTGATAGTTTTATCTAATAAAATTGCCTTTCCTTTTAAAACATAAACATTGCCCTCTTGTGCATCTATAATAACTCTAGAATTAGCTGAAATTGTAATATCGAAATCTTTGGAAACAATTGTCTCATTACTTGTATCTAAATAGTAAATACCGGAAACAATTTCAATTTGATTACCTTCTATATCTAAAACAGCTTGTGGGAGAGCAAATAATGTAAAGTTAATATTTTTAATATATAAAGAACTATCTTTGTTCTCTATATTTTTATCTGATTCGAACTTAACTTGTTTTTCTATATTCCCATTAATAAATACACTTGCATTTACAGAATCTGTATAAAGACCTTTAACTGAACCTTTATTTAAAAATGGTAGTGCGAAAATAAGAGCAAGAATATTTATAATAATAAATATTCCAATAGCAATTGAAATATATAATTTTTGTTTAGAGTTGTAACCTTCCATCTGCTTATATTACCAGAAATTAGTAAAGCAGTGAATTAGTTAGACCTAAAATTCAGTTTAGTAATATCTAAGCCTGGAAACTTAAAGAAATCAGGCTGTTGATCTTTTATCTTCAAAAGCCATTGCTCAAGACTATCTTCTCCTGTAAGCGGGATTTTCTTATCGTTACTCAATGTAGTTTGTTTTACTGCTTCTATAAAATTATTGTTTATTGCATCACTGTATTCATTTAAAAGTTCACTAGTATCTCCTTCCTTAAGTAATTGTTTTATACCATCAGCAACTGTAAATAAATTAGTTAGTGTTGTTCTTAGAGTATGTCCAACTATAGTTAGTCCACCTACCTGAACATTTAAAGTATTGCCTTCAGTTTCTGTGGCACCTTTAGAAGAAGATTCTAAAAGTTCCTTAATATATTTAACTGGTTCTTCTCTCCATTTTCCATTTGAAAGCATATAATTAAGGTTATTCAATCTTTGTTCTGGTCCAATATCTATATATGGAGATCTTTGTTGTGGTAATTCGGTGATAGGTTTATCTTGAGATTTCGCATTAATTGCATCATCCATAATTGAACTAGTTCCAAAGAAATTTAGAAACCCATCAATTAATGCATCAGGTGATCTTTTAACTTGCATTTTAGAAAGAATTGCAACACCTGCATCGGAGAAAAAAGCCTTCATTCTTTTATAAGCTATTTTATTTTGACTCATTATATCTAATGCTTTTTTAACTCTAGTATCAGAATCAGAACGATCTATAAATAATTTATAAACATTATCATCGGGAAATATTTCTCTTAGATTTTCATAATTAGCCTCTTGGGGTATATCAAACATTTTAATAAGTTTAAAATTATTAAAAATAAGTATAGTATTGATATATTCATGAGTCAATTGTAAATTTCTTGAAGAAGGTTTTCTTTTGAGGTAAAATCTTTGTACATTAATTTTATCAAAACCCTTTATGGCAAACATAAACGTATCACCTTCTCTCTTCATGCTTAATTTACAGCATGTATTAGATCCATACTCAGATGAAACTAAAAAAGTTATTAATGGAATTATAGAAATTAATTCAAATCAAATTAATAAATACGAACCTATTACTGAAACAGGGCATTTGAAATTAGACAGAGTTGGTTATAGTTCTCTTGCATATCCAGTAGCATATGGAGCAATTCCATGTACTTGGGACCAAGATAACGATTTATTAGACTTTATTGTTGCAAACGTTACTGAACCTTTAATACCTGGATCTTTAGTAGAAGCTAGAGTTATTGGAGTTATTAAATTTAACGATGGTGGAGAAACTGACGATAAGATTATTACAGTTCTAAATGATGACAAAAGAATGGATCATATTAAAACAGTGGAAGACTTAGGAGAACATTGGAAGAAAGAAGTTGGATATTACTTTGAACATTATAAAGATTTAAAGAAACCAGGAACTTGTAAAGTTGAAGGATTCTTTGATGCAAAAAAAGCACACGAGATTATTAATGAATGTGCCGAAAGATATATTAAAGTTTACGAACCAAAGTTTGATGAAGAGTTGGAAGAACTCGACGAACATGATCACGAACATCATGATCATGGCAATGATCAATCTAAATAGTCACTGAAAGTCTCGAGAAATCGAGACTTTTTTTTAATCTATCTTTTAACAATATAATATATGCTAGATCTCGCCATAGATATTGTTGAAATCTCTAAACCAGCAAACATAATTTTGTTTGAACCCGAAACAATTAAATTAGATTATTCTGACTTGCCATACGAAAACCTCCAAGAAGTAGTATATTTATTTACAAAGATAGATGAAATTTTAGATAATGCTGACACTAAATCTGAAGAAGATGCAATAAATCTAAAAACATTAATAATATCTATCCTAAATGAAATCGAGGGTTTAGGGATACATCGAAATGAAATTGTAAGTACAATGAATAAAAAAGCTATTTCAGTTTGGATTGATATGAATACTAATCAAATAGTTGACTTAGATCAGCAAACAGATTAAATTTGTAATATATATCTTAAAATTATAAATATGGATACAA
>JBDSRX010000014.1:0-31682 GCA_039929105.1 Candidatus Dojkabacteria bacterium | reverse complement strand
TACTCTATCGTAAATTCTAACTAAGTCGGAATAGATGGATTGTGCAACAGTTCCTTTTGCTTGGTCGTAATATGCTGCAATTTTAGCTTCTGCCTCTGCTTTATATAGTTCTACATATTTTTGCTTTTCTTCGTTTGGAGATTTAGACCACATAATTCCTCCTTCTTTATTTACAGGATCATCTTCAAATCTCTTTTTAACCACTAAAGATTCTATTGTTAGTTTTCCAGCTAGCGCTTGGGTCTCTGTTTCAATTAAATTGGATGGAGGTGCGACAAGTGAGCCGACAACCATCGCTTTATTATTTAATAGAGTAATTGAGTCTGTAGAAATAACAACGACCACAGGAGTGCTCTCTACTATATCAAGCTTAAGAACTCCGGAGATATCTTTGGACACATAGACATTTAATACTTCGCTATATTTATCTTTAACTGTATTTACAATATCTATTGTTCTTATTTTAAGAATATTCTTACCTTTATAACTATCTAATAGAGAAAGTACTTCTTTAGGATCTACCCTAGTTGTACTGACTATTTCAATATCAGTAACTTTAAAGAGTTGGTCGTTATTAAATAGAACTACAAGCACACCGAGTATAACTAAGCCTATTGCTATAAAAATATATTTCTTAATATTTGCAATCCTATCTACTACATCCTCTGCTCTATCTTTAAATATGGCCTTCTGCCTCTCTTTTCGATAGTCTACTTTTGTGTTTTTTGCTTGGGGTTTATTTCTTCCGAACATACATTCTATATTACACGAGAGGGTTGATGGTTGCTAGTTGATGGTTGCTAGTTGAATAACTAGCATAACACCCCAC
Source organism: Candidatus Dojkabacteria bacterium (assembly GCA_039929105.1). GTDB lineage: Bacteria > Patescibacteriota > Dojkabacteria > J137 > J137 > JBDSRX01. The sequence goes on along the minus strand of JBDSRX010000014.1, from coordinate 30,853 downwards.
TCACTACGTTCGTTTCCCCTCTTATCTTAAGAGGGGTGGCGCGAAGCGACAGGGTGTTAGTTAAAAATAGGACGTGGCACGGCCTTTTCTAAATGCTGAATAGAACCGTAAGTCCAGCCATAGAAAAAGGACTCTTTCGAGTCCTTTAAATTCTTAGTTACTTAGATTAAACTGTTGCTTTTAATCCTAATTCTTTCATAATTTTGTTTACCTTAGGAGCATCTTCAGTAGTTCTTTCTACATATTTGATTAATCTTCTTCTGTCTCCAACTAACTTTAACAAACCTCTTCTTGAGTGCTTATCTTTTTTGTTAATTTTTAAGTGTCCAGATAGATAGTTAATTCTCTCTGTTAAAAGAGCTATTTGAACTAAAGGAGAACCTGTATCTTTATCATGTTCACCGTACTTCTTGATTAACTCTGTTTTAAGAGTTTTATCTTTATTGAAATTTGATTTCTTACTAGACATACTTTATACACAATTAAATATTGACTATATTATAATACAAAAATGCGGATTAATCAATCAGAGGACTCATCTTCGTCATCTTTCTTAAATCTCTTTAAAAGATTAGAAAAAGTGTCTTTGAAATGAAGAGCTGTTTTTACAGTAGATCGGACAGACTTATAGTCCTCTAGTGTTAGATCTGTAAGCTCAGAAACGTTTTGCACCGGTTTTCTTACATCTTCTAACATTGAGGATACCTTATTTATGAGTCTAATTATTGCGTATGCGATTCCAGCTATTGCGAAAGCAATTGCTAAAGCGAGTACTATTTTTACAAAATCGTCAGTAGTTATAATAATTTTCTAGATAATATGTTAAATTCTTCTACTATTATTATATTACTTAAAGGAAATTAAGCAAGGTTTTATTGACAAAATAACCAATTTAGCTATAATTATCCTAAATCATTAAACAATTCGAATATGCATAAAAACAAAGACGGGAAAGTAACAGCGTCATTAACTGAAGTTAAAAATCGAACTGGAGACATATTTGCTCTAGTAGATGAGTTCGGAGAAGTATATTTAACTTCATATAATAAAGTAAGATATAAAATTTCTAAGACTGATATTTCGAATTTTATTGACTTAGAAGAAGGGACATCTAAAGCAGAAAGAAATCAAACTTCAAAAGTTGAAAAGAAAGCTGCTCCAGTAGTAAAAAAAGCTGCTACCCTACCCAAAGAAGAAGCTATGGTTGTAGAAGCTCCTGTACCAGAGCCAAAAGAAGAAAATGTTTTAAGCAAAATTTCTAAAATAATTCCTTGGGACAGAAATAATTCCAAAGAAACTAAATTCGCAGATAGTTCTAGAAATCCTTTAGTTAGTAATTAAATATTAATGTTTTAATAATATGAAAGAAGTAGTACTTGTTGATACTGGAATAATCGTTGAATACCTAAGAACAGGAAAAGGTGTATTACCTACTGCTTACGAGAACTATGAAATGGTTATCTCTGCAGCTACATATACTGAATTGCTAGCTAGCAAGACTTTTGAGGATGAAGCTTTAAAGAAAGAGGTTTTAGAATTTTGTGAGAAATATTTCTCAGTAAAAGAAATTACTTCTGAAACAGCTATGAAAGCAGCTGAAGTATTAAGAAGTTCTGATGTTACTATGGCTACAGCATATGTTGCTGCAACATCTCTAGAGCATGGAATTAAGGTATTAAGTGATGATCAAAAGAAGTTTTCTTCTGTTCAAGGACTAACATTCTTAAACATGTAATGTTCAACTAAGATCTAAGAGACCGGCCTGCTCACCTCTGGAGAGCGAAAGCCGGTTTTTTGTTTCTAAATCCATTCCTGTCTGGTATAATCGTGAGCAATCGGAGAGTAGTTCAATTGGCTAGAATACGCGTTTTGGGAACGCGGGGTTGCAGGTTCGAGTCCTGTCTCTCCGATTTATAAAGAAATTTGCCTATATTTGCTATAATCTATCCAGTTATAGTAAATATCATGGAATCTACCCAACTGACACTAAAACAAAATTTCTCCATAGCAATATGGTTGACTCGCCTTGCGCTTTCTTTTAATAAGATTACATATCTTCTTTTCATAACAACCACAATAATTCAAGATAACTTAAGTATTGCTACTACTTTTCTTGCCGCTCTACTTATACAGAAATTAACTGACGGCGCTGAGAGCTTTAATAGCGACATAATATTAATACTTATCTTGGTATTTATTAATGGCTTCTTTTCCAGCTACATCTACGACCTGACAAGATACCTACACAGTAGAATTACACAAAATTGGGAGATTAAAATTTGGGAAATATTCTTAAATAAAACTGCCAAGTTAGATTTTCAGTATTTAGAAAGTCCAGATTACAACATATTAATAGGAAAAGTAAAAGAAGTTGTAGATTGGAGAGCTTTAAATGTTGCCTTAACTGTTCCAGAATTATTATCCGGATTAGTTGGGATTATCCTTACAGCTGGAATCTTCTTTACACTAAATCCAATTTTTATGGTGTTAATTTTAATTCCAGAAATATTTAGATTCTTTGTAAATAAGAAGTATGGCTATGCTCTATTTAATCTTTGGGACTCACATGGACCTGCAAAAATACATGCAAGATATGCACAACACTCTCTGGAACAGGATGATGTTTTGCGGGAAGCAAAGATCTATTCTTTTACTTCAACAATTCTATCTAGATACACAACTGAGATTCGAAAGTTTATGGATGAATCAATAAGAAAGTTAAACGAAAGATATGCATTAATAGGTTTAAGTACTTTCTTTGATGTGACTATATCTATATCAATTCAAGTTTGGTTAATTACACAAGTGTTTGCTAAATCTGTGACTATTGGATCGTACATCTTCTATATAACTAATATTAATACTGCATCTGCTGCATTTAATAGAATTCAAGTTTCAATTTCTTATTTATTTGAGCAGATTCCTTTTGTTGGTGAACTTAAAAAGTATTTAGCATTAAAAGATCTTGTTCCAAAACCTGTAAATCCTGTGATGGTTAACCAAGCAACACCTAAGATTGAGTTTAGAAATGTTAGCTTTTCCTACCCTGCAACAGATAGAAAAGCCGTTGATAATGTAAGTTTTATTGTTAATCCAGGAGAGAAAGTTGCCTTAGTTGGAGAAAATGGATCTGGAAAGACCACTATTATTAAGCTCTTAGCAAGATTCTACGATGTTACAGATGGAGAAATTTTAATAAATGATGTAAATATTAAAGATGTGGATCTGGCTACCTACTATAAGCTTTGGGGTGTATTATTCCAATCTTTTGCAAAACTTTGGTTTTCTATTAGAGAAAATATTGGGGTTGGAAATGTTGAAGATATAAATAATATAGAATTAATAAAAGAAGCAGCTAGGAAAGCAGATGCAAAGAAATTTATAGAAAAATATCCAAAAAAATACGAGACTTTATTAAGTAAAGACTTTGAAGGTGGAGTTCAATTATCTGGAGGACAATGGCAAAAGCTAGGTATTGCGAGAGCTATGTTTGCAAATCCAAAGTTAATAGTTTTAGATGAGCCTACCTCTGCCCTAGATTCTTTAGCTGAAACTGAAGTATTTGAAAACATTAACGAACTTTCAAAAGACTCTACTGTATTTGTAATATCGCATAGATTTGCAACAGTTAGAAATGCAAATAGAATATTAGTTTTAAAAGAAGGAAAGCTTCTTGAACAAGGAACTCACGAAGAGCTATTAAAGAATGAAAGTCTTTACGCTACAATGTTTAATGAACAAGCAAAAGGTTATAAATAAAATATGAAGTTAACTCTTTTTTCACAAAATCTTCTTCCAGCTCATTTAGACAAGATTAAAACCTACTTCGATAAGCCTCTTAGCGAAGTTCGATTTCTTTATATAAACACTGCTGGAAACTATAAGCCTTATAAATCCGAATGGATGACAAGTGGGGAGAAAAGATGGCAGGAAGTATTTCCAATATTTCAAGAATTTGACATAGAAAGAGCTTACAGAGTTGACAATAACTTCGATTTTAAAACTTTCATAAGTTCTTATGATTATATATTCGTAGGCGGAGGAAATATATTTCTACTATCTTACTGGATGAATAAAACCGGAGCAAAAGAAATTATAAAAGGCTTAGTACTTAATAATAAAGTAATTTACGGGGGTGCTTCAGCTGGAGCTGTATTTACAATGAAAGATATTTCATTTTGCGATAGTCTTGATGAGCCTACCCTAGCAAAAGAGCGGATAAATAATGGATTAGGACTATTGGATTTTGTTTTACTTCCTCACTGGAATAATCCAGAAATGCAGACAGAGATTGAAAATATAGATAAAAATTTTAAAGAACAAGGCACAAAGACTTATAGAATTACTGATGATCAAGCTCTATTTACTGATAGTACTAAGGTAGAAGTAATTTAATGAAAGATTTTATCCCTAACCCAATATTAACTGCATTCAGAGAACAAAGATTCATCGCTACTGATGATAATCTTAACAAGTACTCCTGCAGATTTTTAAATAAAAGAGTTTATGTAAAACTTCCAATTGGGAAGACTTTTGGAACTATAACAAACATCATGAAAAGCGGCGGTTACCCTAGACATGTAATGGCTCTACTGATTGATGATTCTGGCATTACACGGTCAATTCTTGGAATGAGGAAGATAGTATTAGTCGAAGAACCTCAAGAAGCCTAGAACCTTTCAATATAATACTTCTTCTCCAAGAATCCTTTTTTCTTACCTAAATACCAATCTTTCATTTCATCTTCGTTATGGTATTTAGGATTCATTTTTTTAAATTCTTTTTCGTTAAACCAGAAGTTTTTACTACCTAATGCATCAACCAAATCTCCCTCTGCTCCTTTAACTTCTACAACATTAAAAAATTTATCTTCTAAAATATTTCCATTCATATCGTAAACCATTTCATGGAGTGTGTAGCAATGTTTAAACTTTTCTGCAGATAATCCTGTTTCTTCTTTTAATTCTCTTTTTGCAGCTTCGAATATTGTCTCTCCATATCTTACTTTCCCAGACATAAAACCAAAGTATCCATAGTATGGTTCTTTTAATCTTTGTTGAACTAAGAAATATTTTTCTCCCTTTTCTTTTTTTACAGGAATTAAGAGAACTGAAACTTTAGGTTGCTTTTCTATTTTATGATTTTCTGTATCCATAGTATTTGCGAACTCCTTACCTTCCATTGTAAGACTATAGTCTTCATCGTATTTATAGATATACTTTATGGCGACTAACGCTTTTAAATGCGTTTCAAAGGCTTTGTTTGGCACATCCTCGAGGTTTAGGTCCTTATCTCTAGACTTTGGATTGAACAAAAGATGTTTAAGAATCTTCATTTGGATTGGATTTAGTTCTTTCATAATTTTGTGAAAAAGAAGTATTGCCTGATTACATAATTATTATACATCTGATTCAAAATTAGTTTTCTATAGCTTATACCCAAAGAAAGCTAAATGTTACGTAATTTTACGTAACATTATGGTCAAAATGTGTAAAAATGGTATAATATACTATATGAGTAATTTAATTGAAGCAAAACTGACAGGTAAAAATCTAAGCCCTGAGGAACTTCCTTCATGGATTAAAGGCCGAGAGAAATTTTTTTATACTGATATTGCAGATAGAATTTCTATAGCAGGTGCAACCTCTAACCACTTAGCCAAACTTATTGAAGTTAGAACTGGAGAACTTGGAGAAGCAGTTCCAGTTACTGAAGAAATAGAGAACGCTCAAACTCTTTACAAATGGGTTAATGACAATGAGGTTAATTTAGCTAGTGGCTTAAATAAAGAGTTCCTTACAAAGATTATTTATGCTTTATCCGACGGATTAATTGGATTACATGCAGTTGATGTTGTTCACAGAGATGTAAACCCAACTAATTATTTAATTTCTGATTTTGAAAACATTGCAGATTCAATAGTTTTATCTGATTTTGATATTGCACAAATTAATGGTGGAAGTAATGTAGATTTTGGAGAAGGCATTGGTACACCTGGCTATGTTCCAAACGATCAAATACTTTCGAATTGGATTGTTTATCCAAGTATGGATCAATTCTCTCTTGCACTTACTTTAATTTTCTTATTAACAGGTGGTTCTATCGATCCTTACAATACAGATATCGCTCAAACTGAAATAATTAACGAAGGTTATTGGCAAATTGCTACTAAATATAATAGAGAAATTGCTAATGTTTTAGCTCGGGCATTAAAATTAGCTCGAGAAGAAATGACTAAGGCTCACTATTATAGACATGGGAAAGATCCTAAGGACGATACTGGAAGGTATGAATCTGTAGTTTTATTTAGAGATGAATTATTAGCTGCTGTGAAGAAACTTTCTTAATTATCTAATTTCCACTTCTCTATCTCTGCGTGATTTCCTGAAAGAAGAACATCTGGAACAACCCAATCTTCTCCTTCTTGTGTTGTGAATGTTGCGGGTCTTGTATATTGAGGATATTCTGGATTTCCTTCGATTGATTCATCGCTTAGCGAATCTTCACTTCCTAATACTCCAGGTAACAATCTAACAATAGAATCTAGAATAATCATTGAGGGTAATTCTCCTCCTGAAAGAACATAATTACCTATGCTAATTTCTTCGTCAATTAAGTTCTCAACGATTCTATGATCAAAACCTTCATAATGCCCGCAAAGAATTACGACTCTCTCTATATCTGATTTATACGTTTGGGCTATAGTTTGATTCCAAGGAGTTCCTTTTGCGCTAGTCATTATTACTTTTGTTTTTGGATCTTTGTTTGGATAAACTCCTAAAGCTTTAAGTGCGTTGTAAACTACTTCTAATTTAATAAGCATTCCTGGATTTCCGCCAAAAGGTTTGTCATCAACTGTGTGATGTTTGTCTGTAGACCAATCTCTTAGATTGTGAATGTTTATTTTTATTAAATCCTTAGCTTTTGCTCTCTTAATAATACTTTCTTCTAAGTAAGAGAATGCTTCCGGAAATAGTGTGATTATGTCAAATTTCATATTCGATTTTAACATATTTATTATTACATTAGCGAGACCTGGTCTCTTGTTACATCCTCAACAAACTTTATTCGTTTTAAATTAGTATTTCCTAGTTTTATCATTTCTTTTATAAAGTGATCCGCAGCTTCTGGAGCAACAGTTTCTTCAGGTTCGTGTAAATAGAAATAAATTTCTTCCATTCCTTTCTCTTCCCATTCATGAATTTTCTTTGCCCACATTTCTAATCTTTCAAAATCTGTTTTGTGTAAATTATTTCCAACAAATCTAACAATGACTCTGGAATTTGTTAATCTCATATGCAGCACATCTCTTCGGCCTGCTACATCTGTAATAATAGATGAAACATTATTTTCTTCTAAGAAATCCAAAACTTTTTGATCTTGAAACCAGCTCTCTTGTCTTAGTTCGATTGCAATTGGTAATTCCTTTGGCCATAAACTTACGAATGCTCTTAGATCTCCAAATCTAGCCGATGAAAAGTTCTCGCTAAGTTGTAAGAATGTTAGTCCAAGTTTATCTTCAAAATTAGAAATTGCATGTGCAAAATCTTTTATTAAATTATTATTACCTAATCCTCCGTAATGACTAATTGCTTGAGGAACTTTAGGAGAAAACTTAAAATCTTTTGCAGATTCTGCATACCAAACTTTTACTAAACCTTTAGTCGGTGTTCGATAATGTGTAGAATTAAGTTCTATAGAATTGAAGATTTGTGAATATACACTTAAGAAATCTTTGGCTTTCGTTCCTTTCGGATAAATCTTTCCAATCCAGTCTGGTCTTCCCCATCCAGGTGCACCAACAAATATTTTTGCATGGTTTGATTTCTTAAAAATCTTTTCGTTAGACACTGGTTCTTTAGGTAAAGTGAAATCTATATTTTCTATGTTGCTTAATCTACCGAACTTCATTTAAAATCCATTAATATTTAGTAATTATAATCTAAAATGAGCGATTCTTCTTTTAGCGATTTTGTAAATAATTATCTTTTTGACGATAAAGGAATATTTTCGACAGACAGATGGATTGGAGCAGAAAGGGATTTACTTCTAGGTAACGATCCAATCGATATTAAAAAAGGTATTTTACTTTCTGAGCTTAGATGTAAAATCTTAAATCTTTATGAAATTGACTCTGTAGGCCAAGGAGTGCTTCTTATTAGAATTAAATTTGAAAATGAAGGCAGTGAATTAATTGTGCAGAACACTTTCGAAATAACTGAAGGTACAATAATTACCATTGGCGATATTAATGCATTTATAAATATAAATGGAGTGGATTTATCTAATGTTGCTTTGTTTCAAGTACACGAAATGTCTGTTAGAAAAGGAATTGCTGTTGGCCCAGTATTTAAGGTCGAATCTTAATCAATCTTATCTAACTTTGCATATTCGAGCATAAGTTCTTTCTTTCCGTAAACCGGTCCGAAGTTTATTATCACAATATCTGAATCTAAATATTCAACTGTACCTTTACCAAAGTATTCATGTTTAACTCTATCTCCTACTGAAAGTTGAACAGATGGTTTATAAGGTTTGTCCATTTCAGACCCTGGATTCCAAGATGATTCGTAACCGATTGCTTCATCGTTTTGCAAATCTAGAATTGAATTATCAATATCTTCAACAAATCTTGAAAGTAAATTTCTTTGAGTTTTTCCAAAATATTTTCTAGACTTAGTATATGTCATAAAAAGTTTTTTCTTAGCTCTTGTAATTGCAACATAGGCTAATCTTCTCTCTTCTTCCATTTCGTGTTCGTCTAACATTGAGTTTGAATGTGGGAATAAGTTTTCTTCCATTCCTACTACAAATACGTAATCGTATTCCAATCCTTTTGCAGAATGGATTGTCATTAAAGTTACAGTTTCTCCAACAACTTCTTTGTTACTGAAAGCTTCTAGTAATGATATTTCTCCTAAGAAATTTTCTAAACCTTCTTCAGGTTCTTGTTCTTCAAACTTTGTTGCAAGAGAAATAAGTTCTTTCAGGTTTTCAATTCTTGCTTCTCCTTCTGTAGTGCCATCATCCAACATTTCTACATACTTTGTTCTGTCTAATACGATGTTTATGAAGTCAATTATCTTTTTCTTTTTAGATTCTTCAATTAAGTTATTCATAAGTTGAGTAAAAGATCTCATCTTAGGATTAATAGAATCGTTATCTAAATTCTCTAAAAGATATTGTAAAGTGCTTAATCCTTTTGCTTTTGCAGGTATCTCAACATCACTTACACTTTTATCTCCAATGCCTCTTCTAGGAGTATTAACTACTCTTTTGAAAGATGAATTATCTTTTGGATTATAGATAATTCTTAAGTAAGCAAGAATATCTTTAATTTCTTTTCTCTCATAAAATCTAACTCCACCAACAATTTTGTAAGGTACATTATTTTGTAAAAATGCTTCTTCTAAAGTTCTAGATTGAGCATTTGTTCTATACAAAACTGCAAAATCTGTGTATTTTTGTTTTCCTTTCTTTCTTAGAAGCTCAATTGTATCTGTAACCCAAAGTGATTCATTTTCTTCATTTAATGCTTTGTATAAAACAACATTGTCTCCATCTTCGTTTTCAGTCCAAAGTTTTTTATCTTTTCTTTTTTTGTTTTTAGAAATAACTTGATGAGAAGCTTCTAAAATTTTCTTTGTAGATCTATAGTTTTGTTCTAGTTTAATTACTTTTGCATCTGGATAATCTTTTTCGAAACTTAGAATATTTTTGATCGTTGCTCCTCTAAATGCGTAAATACTTTGATCGTCATCTCCAACACAACAAATATTTTTGTAGTGATTTGATAACATTTTAATAATTGTATATTGAGCATGGTTTGTATCCTGATACTCATCCACTAATATGTATTTAAAAGCTTTCTGAAGATTATCTAAGATTTCTTTATTTTGTTTTAAAAGCTGGACTGTAAGCATTAGCAAATCATCAAAGTCGACTGCATTGCTATCTCTTAAAACTTTCTGATACGCTGGGTAAACTTTAGCTACAGCCATTTGGAAATATCCTTGTGCAGATTCTGCATATTCTTTAACACCAATAAGTTCGTTTTTAGCTGATGAAATATATGAATGAATTGCGTATGCATTAAATTCTTTTGATGGTACTTTAGCAACTTCCATTGCCTCTTTAATTGCAGCTAATTGATCTGCTGAATCGTAAATTAAGAAGTTTCTATTTATTCCAACATTTTCAGCATATCTTTTTAAAAGTTTTAGACATATTGAATGAAAAGTTCCCATCCAAGGAAGGTCAACCCTTTCCGATTTTCCTGTAACTTCAGACATAAGAACCGCAATTCTTTCTTTCATTTCTCCAGCTGCTTTATTTGTAAAAGTCATAGCTAAGATATTTAGAGGTCCAGCGAGACCAGAGTCTAAAATGTAAGCCAGTCTGTATGTTAGAACTCTAGTCTTTCCAGAACCAGCTCCAGCTAAAACCAAAACAGGACCTTCTGTTGCAAGCACAGCTTCTTTTTGGGGTGGATTTAATATGTCTAAATTAATCATAGGGAGTAGGAATTTGTTCTTTGAATATTATCACGATTTCTTACATTTAGTTATTACTTTCAAATCCTCTGATATAATTAGAACTATGAAAAAGATTTCAATATTAACCTTATTGCTTGTTTTAGTAGTAGCTCCTTTTTTAACTAAAAGTATTAAAGCTGCTTCTCTATCTAGAGTTTTTTCTAGAGAATATACAATTGTGGATGATTATGTTCAGGTAAAAGAAAGTAAAACTCTTCAATTTAATGATTTCGGATTTAGAATTCCTGCAGGATCACAAGAAGAATTTACAATATTTAACCCTATTGATGTAGATCCAGATAAAGATACAAAATTACAAAAGACAAAAGATTCCATAACACTTACAGATAGTGAAGGTAGATCTCTGACTTATGATGCTCAAAGCACGACGGGTGGCAATTTATTAATTCAATTTAACTTTCCTAGAGATATTACATACTTTAATCCATACACTGTTACTCTAGAATATAAATCTTTTGGTTTATTAATTAAGAGTGGAAATATTAGAGATGTTTATGTTCCAGCATTTTCAAATGATTATGTTTTTACTGATGGTCAATACGAAGAAGATGTTCAAACAAGAGTTATTATTCCAAAAAGTTTAGGAAATATTAACTTTGCTCTTCCTACTTATACCCAAACTGAATCTGGAGATAATTTTATTATAGATTTTAAAAAAGAAGATCTTGTCGGTCAAACAGCCTGGATTCAAGTTGGTACAAAACAATATTATTCTTTCTCTCTTAAACAAGATTATGTAAAAACTTCTCCTCTTAGTTTTACACAAAATTCTTATAGGATTTTAATTCCTAGAAACGCTAATGCAGGAGTAATAACTCAGAAAGTATATTTCTCAAAAATATCCCCTACACCTTATTCCGTTACTCAAGATGGTGAAGGAAATCTTTTTGCAGAATTTAGAGTTCCTTCAAATGAATCCGGAGAGATAGTAATTGAAGGTTATGCAGAACTTAATCAGGATAATTCTATTGATTTTAAGAATTCAGGAAAATTAACCGATATCGATCCGCAGATTATTGTAGATAATACAGCTCCTGGACAATACTGGGAATCTGATAGTTCGGAAATGAAAGCTTCAGTTGCAGAAATATTTACTGGAAAAGATATGAGCACATTAAGTGTTTACGAAATATCACAAGCAATCTATTCTTTTGTAGTAAATAAGATTGACTATAGCAATGTTAAGAGGTTTGGAATTAATGAAAGACAAGGTGCATTAGCTACGCTTGAAGGTGGAGCTGCTGTTTGTATGGAATATTCAGATTTATATATTGCTTTAATGAGAGCTGCAGGAATTCCTGCTAGAGCAGCCTTTGGATTCGGATATTCTGCTTTAGATAGCGCACAAGCCAGTGCAGATACAATTAGTCATCAATGGGCAGAGGTATACATACCATCCATTAAAAGTTGGGTTGGTGTTGATACTACTTGGGGAGAAAATGGAAATATATTAATAGGAGGAGATTTGAATCACTTTTATACTCATGTTGCTAACAAGTCTCCCAATATTCCTAGTACTACTGAAGTTCGAGTTTTAGGGGGAGCAGTTGATATTCCTGAGAGAAAGTCTGATGTAGCTGCTGTAAGTGTGATTCCAACTGAAGGTTTGTCTACTCCTGAAGAATTAGTTACAAAGTATCCTAAACCAAACAATTTTGATATTAACGACATCCCACCAAGCACTTCTAGTATTCTTAAGATTGCTTTAGCAATATTTATAACTATAATTATAGTTACACCTTTATACATAAAGCGGAAATCTAAAAAGAAAACTATGTATAAGTAAAATCACAAGGTATACTGAAATTATGAAAACTTTTTTACACACAGAAATAAATTCGGATAAAAGTTCTGCATTTACTAAATTATATTCTTGGAGATCCCCAGAAAGATATTGGGTACAAAGAGATAGAGCTTGGTTTACGCTTTACACAATATTTTTTCTAATAGTAATATTAATAGGAGTTTTAATAAAAGAATTTGTATTTATTCTTGCTGTACTTGCTTTTGCATTTCTTTGGTTTATAAATGCAATTATTCCACCACAGATATCTGAGCATACAATAACAACAGTTGGTATTAGAGCATTTGGTAAATTATATAGATGGAAAACTATAAAACATTTTTGGTTTTCCGAAAGAGATGGTGTTGTGTTTTTGCATTTAGATACACTTGTTGATGAGAAAAAAGCTTTAACTAAAAGAGTTTCATTAATTCTTGATGATAAAAATCAAGATAAAGAAATATTTGTAATTCTTATTAGATTTTTAGATTTTGGTGAGAAAGAAGAAATTTCTTACAACTACTTTACTAATTTTACTGATGGTGAGTACTACCCTTTAGAAAGATACCTCCCTGAAGATGAGATTGCAATTATGCACGAGAAAAAAGGTATTGCACCAAAAGAAAGCACAACTACAAAGATTTTAAATAAAATCCCAGGACTAAATAAAGATTCCAAGTGATATAATCGACTTAAATCTTGGTGAGCTAAGCGAACCTAAGATTTCGACGTCATGAGCGTAGTCGAAGGACCTCATTCTAATGGAGAGATGCCAGAGTGCTCAAGAGATTCTTAGTGAGAACTAGCAAAGCGAAGTTCGAGCTTAGAAGATCTTAGTCCCGATGAATTTATGAATCGGGAGTTGAAAGGATTGGAGAGATGCCAGAGTGGTCGAATGGGCTCGTTTCGAAAACGAGTATTCCGTAAGGAATCGTGGGTTCGAATCCTATTCTCTCCGTTTTTAGTATGATAGAATTATTTTATGTTTAATAAAAAGATCTCAAGTGGTACATTCCACAAGATTCCAAACGATTTGAAAGAAGCTCTTACTTCAGATTCTAAAGCACTTACTCTTTGGGAAAGTCTTACCCCACTAGCTCGTAACGAATGGATATGCTGGGTTGTTTCTGTAAAAAGAGTTGGTACAAGAGAAGAGCATATCGAAAGAGTTATTAGTGAACTTAAAGACGGTATGAGAAGACCCTGCTGTTGGTTAGGATGTACTCATAGAACTGACAAGAAGATAAGTCCTTCAGTAAAGCATGTACTAAATAAAAGAAAATAATAATTTATAATTACAAAAAATATGAAACAATTACTAATAAATCTTCCAGTTGAGAATGTTGAATCATCCAAGGTATTCTTTGAGAAAATTGGGCTTACATTTAATAAAGAATTAACTGACGAAAATGCAACATGTTTTAATATTGATGAAAATATTGTTATTGCTCTACTCCCTTCTGAGCATTTTAAAGCTGCTGTAAATAATACTGTGCTAATTGATGCAACAAAAGTAAATGAAATGCTACTTTCTATTGGAGTAAATTCAAACGAAGAAGTAGATACTTTCTTTAATAAAGCAATTGAAGCAGGCGGAAAAGATAAAGGTAAACCTACAGATTACGGATCAGTATATGGTGCTACTTTCTCAGATCTTGATGGACATTTGTGGAATATTTTCCACATGGTTAAATAATTTAAGCAGCCTTCTTTTTCCCATCTAACTTTAAAGTATTCGATGGATCACTATGAGCCTTACCAGTATTTACATGCTTATCTGAGATTTGAGCTCCATTCTTAATTATGTGTACTAAAGCCATTCCATGTCCTCTACCCAAATCAAAATCTGTTTTTAACCATTCTAAAATAACACCAGCTTTTGTATTAGAATCGAATCCTTTCTCTTTTGCCATAGCAATAAATTCGTTTGGAGTTTTGCCAGTTTTCTCTTCGATATTGTCTAAGTATGCTTGAAATGACATGTGTTTAATTAAAAGTTATTGCTCATCCACAGAAGTAGGATTATCTAGTAAACCTGGAAACATACCTTCAATTTCAACATCCTCATCTATTTCTAAGTTTTGCTTATAAATTTCCATTAAAGTTTCGGTAACTTGTTCTGGATTGATAACTTTACCCGATAACTTATACTTTCTTGAGGTCAAGCCTAAGATTCTATTACACGCACGTGTAATATTAGAATTATAATTTTGAGCTCTTCCATGAAACTTTTCTACTAATTTATCACACACCTGCTCTCTTTGTGCCTCAGAAGCATTCATCCAACTTACAATAACTTGACCTGCGTATTTCCAGAAGAAATTATTAGCTTCATTAGTATCTTCAATTCTATCAACACCTACTAAAGTATATAAAGTTTTGAGACTTTCTGGACCAAAACTATCTATAGATAGAAGTGCATTATCTAAATCTTGTGATGGTGGCATATTTTTAATTTAAAATTTATTTTGGAATTCTAACAGAACCACATCAATTTTCAAAACTAGCCTTCTAGTTCCAACCCTGGGAAAGGACTTTCAGAAATAATCGCATTGTTTGGATCTAAGCTTTGTGAAGGTAAAATTCCTTCATAGAAAAGATTTTCCATTGCCTTCTTTATATCTTCAAGAGTAATTTCAGATGCATCATCATCTTTTTGTTGTCTTGTAAAACGTTCGATAATGTTAAATGTTCTACTTAAAGTACTACCCATCGCTGCTACAACGTATGTAGTTGGATCATACTCTCTATTAGTCTTCGCATACGCTAGAGCAATTGCCGTTCTTCTTTGCTTATCTGCTTTAAACCATGCTAACGCAGCAACAGGCAATCTCTGAATAAAGGTTGCATCTGCCTTTATACTTTCTAGTATTTCGTCAGTTCCTAAGATTGAATTTAACATCTTATAACTTTTTTCTCCTAACCATGAGATTCCAGTTAACTGTAGGCCGAGTTCTTCTGATGGAGGCATATATATTTATATAAAAGATATATAAAATTCTAGCAGAATATTCATTTCCTTGCCCACCTGTTTAGTTTTGCTTTGTGAGCAATTTTTTCGTAAGATTCTTCCATTCCTTTTTGTGTGAGTTCAACAGTTTTCATAATTTGGATATAATTAAATGTACTTAATGATATAGAAGTATGGGTAAGAAAGAGATATTAAAACAATTTCAAAAAATTCCAAGCGTTGGCAAAGCTGTTGCCGAAGATTTATTTAATCTAGGATATCGATCTACTGCTGATTTGAAAGATGAAGATCCAGAACGAATGTATATGAAGCTTTGTGAATATACAGGAATGCGAGTTGATAGATGTATGCTCTACACTTTTAAGTGTATAGTATATTTTGTTTCTAATAAAAAACACGATCCAGAAAAACTTAAATGGTGGTGGTGGAAAGCATGAGGATTCTTAGTGAGAACGAATGCAATGAAGTTCGAACTTTAGAAGATTCTAGTCTCGAACGCAGTGAGAGGTGAGTGACTTTAAACATAAATATTATTAAATGCTTATATGAAAAAAGTAATTGTTGCATCTACAAATCCAGTAAAGATTAAATCCACAGAAGAAGGTTTTAAAAAAGTATTTCCAAATGAAGAATTTGAGTTTATTGGTCAATCTGTACAATCAGGAGTATCCGACCAACCCATGAGTAACGAAGAAACTTTAAAAGGTGCAACTGGACGAGCAGTAAACGCCAGAGAGCAATTTCCCAATGCAGATTTTTGGGTAGGAATTGAAGGAGGAATCCAAGATGAAAATGGCAAGATGGGTTCTTTTGCTTGGATAGTAATTGCCTCAAAGGATAAGATTGGTGAAGGTAGAAGTGGAGAATTTATTTTACCTCAAAAAGTTGCAGATTTAATTAGAGGTGGAATGGAGCTTGGAGATGCAGACGATAAAGTTTTTGGAGGAACTAATACAAAACAAAAGAACGGTTCAATAGGAATTCTTACTAAAGATGTTATTACTAGAGCTGGTTATTATGAACCAACTGTTGTTATGTCTCTAATTCCTTTTATAAATTCAGAGCTTTACTGATTCTCTTATTTATATCATAATAAGAATTGATAATATTTTTACATCTATATGAGTAAAAAAGCAGCAGTAATATATGCAACTCACGGTGGTAATGCGGAATTAGTAGCCGAGGCTATTGCAGACGGTATAAATTCATCAGATATCGACACGTATTGCATTAAAGCAGAATTGACGAAAGCTGAAGATCTAGTCCAATATGATTGCATTGTTTTAGTTTGTTCTACGTACGATGTTGGTCACTTAAATGACAAGATGATTAGATTAAATCTAGAATTAGTTGCAAGTGGTGAAATATTTAAAGGAAAGGAGATTGAAGTTGTTGGTTTAGGAGATTCTGAGAATTATGATATATTTAATGGTGCAGCTGATATTCTAGAAATAACAGTTTCAGGAATTGGAGCTATTCAAAAAATGGAAACTGTAAAAATTAATGGAAACCCTCACAAAGATTTAAGAAAATATAAAAATTGGGGAGAAGATTTAGCAAAATTAATTTAATATGGACAGAATTACTATAAAAATTGCAGGACAATCTGGTCAAGGTGTAAATGTTTTAGGAGAAATATTAACTAAAGCATTTAAAAGAGCTGGATTAAATACTTTTGGCTACAGAGAATACCCTTCTCTAATTAAAGGTGGACACGCAAGTTATCAAATTGATATTTCCTCTACACCATTATTTAGTGCTTCAAGAAATTTAAATATTCTTTTTGTATTAAATAGACAGTCTACAATTTGGCATGAATCTGAATTTATAAAAGAAAAACCTTCAGTAATTTTTCACGATATTGCTAATCCAAGAATTAATGGAAAGGAAGCAGATGCATTTAATAGTGCTTCTACAGAAATGGTTTATATCCCCGCACTAAAACTATCACAGGAAGTTGGTGGGAATGAGTTAACTTCTAATCTTGTAAGTTTAGGAACAATTTGGAGAGTTTTAGGTTTGGATAAAGAAATATTACTTGATGTGATTAGAGCAAAGTTTGCTTCTAAACCTAAAATTGTAGAAATTGATGTTGCTTGTGCTGTAAAAGGTTATGAATATGCTGAATTTGAAATACCACCATTTACAAAAAGAGTTATTAAGGAAGGTGAAATTTCTAATGAGGATAAAACTAAGTTTCATTTATTATCTCCGGAGAGTGAAACTTTAATGATTTTAAAAAATGGATTTAGTGAATTGTTAAAGGGCAAACATAATACATCGCAAGATATGATTATGTCTGGAAATGAAACTGCAGCACTTGGAGCAATTAATGCTGGTGTGAGAATCTATTATTCTTACCCTATGACTCCTACAAGTGCAATAATGGAACATTTAGCAGATGCTGCTCATCAAACTGGAATGATTGTAAAACAAGCAGAAGATGAAATTACAGCAAGTGCAATGGCAATTGGGTCTATGCATATGGGAACAAGAGCTTTAACCGGGACTTCTGGTGGAGGTTTTGATTTAATGACTGAACACGTAAGTTTGTCTGGAATGATTGAAGTGCCTTTTGTTTGTATTCTAGGACAAAGACCGGGACCTGCCACAGGAATGCCTACATGGACAACACAGGGAGATTTAATGCTAGCTATTAATGGTGGGCACGGTGAATTTTCTAGATGTGTATTGGCAGTTAAAGATGCAGAAGATACTTTTTATAAAGTACAAGAAGCTTTCAATATTGCTGAGAAATTTCAAATTCCAGTAATTGTTTTAACAGACAAATATATTGCAGAAAGTTCTTTCCAAATAGAAAAATTAGACGAAGGAAAAATTCCAATTATTAGAGGAAATTTAATTGTTGATGAGAAAGAATTATTAGAATTAAAAGCGACAGATAGATATAAGTTTTCTGAATCTGGAATTTCTAAAAGATGGTTACCAGGAAGTAAAGCTGAAGGTTTTAATGCACAAAGTGATGAACACGATGAAGAAGGAAATTTAACAGAAGATGCAATTCCCGCTGAGAAAATGATGGAAAAGAGATTAAGTAAAATGAAAACATTAGTTAACGAATTACCCGAACCAGAAGTTCTTTCGAATAGACATAGCCTAACTTTACACCTTGGAAAGCGAATAGAAACGAATGACGTAAAACGTAAAACGATTAATCTGATAGGTTGGGGAAGTACTTATTGTATTGCAAAAGATGTAATGAAAGAATATTTAAAACAAGATATTACTGTAAATTATTTTCACTTAGAATATATCTGGCCACTTAAAACAGAAAAATTAGAAAACTTCTTAAAAGAAAATCCAAACACTATTCTTATAGAATGTAATCATACAGGACAATTAGGTAAATTAATTAGAATGGAAACGGGAATTGAAATTAAAAATAAAATATTAAAGTGGGACGGAAGACCTTTTTTCTTAGAAGAAATGATAGAAAAGATTAATGCTTTTAACTTATAAATTATGGGAGCTTGTTGTACACCAAATTATGATTACGAATCTGGAGATGTAAAAGTCTCAGACTTTAATGCAGAGATGCAACCTAACTGGTGCAGTGGTTGCGGAGACTTTGCTATTTGGAGTGCAATTAAAAGAGCTTTAGTTGAACTAAATATTGGTACTCACGAAGTATTACTCTGTTTTGACATTGGATGTAATGGAAACATGAGCGACAAAATAAAAGGATATAGAATACATGCACTTCACGGAAGAGTTTTACCACTAGCTGCTGGTGCAAAATTAGCAAATCCGAATGTTAAAGTTATTGCTTTTGCAGGAGACGGAGCAACTTACTCAGAAGGATTAAATCATTTTATTAATTCTATAAAATCTAACTATCCAATAACTTTCTTAGTTCATGATAATGGAAACTATGGATTAACAACTGGTCAAGCATCTTCAACAACTCCAGAAGGAGCACCAAGAACAGCAAGTCCGGATGGACCTACTTCTAGTAGATTAAATCCTTTGGAACTAGCTTTTAATTGCACACCAGGATTTGTTGCAAGAGGTTTTAGTGGAAACATAAGACAATTGGTTGAAATATTTAAGGAGGCAATAATGTATCAAGATAAAGGTTTTGCTTATGTAGATATTTTACAGGCATGTCCAACTTACAATAAAGAAACAACACACGATTGGTATATGCAAAGAGTATTTGATATAAAAGAAAATAAAGATTATGATCTTGGCAACTTAGCAAAAGCTAAAGAAACTGCATCAGACATGGAAAATAAAATTGCTACAGGTGTATTATACAAAAATGAATCTAATCCTAGTTATTTAGCCAGGTTAGAATATCGAAAAGATACAAAGACTACTTTAGTAGAAGAAGTTACAAAACATAGCACAATGGAACTTCAGAAATTATATGTTTAGAAAATTATTAGCATTCTTCAGAGAAATTACTCCTAAAGAAATTGTAAAACTTGTTATAGTTTTTGAGCTTTCTATCGCTTTATTTTTTGCATCGGTTGTAATTAATAATAACGATACAGTTCCAGGAAGAGGTTTTGAATCGGCCAAAGTAAATGTAATCCAAGTAAGTTCTACAATAATAATATTTACTACATTTGTATTTTTAGCATTTGCATTATTTAATCACTCTACTAATAAAAAAGATTTAGTAACGGGTTTGAAAAAACTATTTAAATCTTGGACAAGCCTTTTATTTATAGGGTTACTTTCATTGTCTTTAATATTATCCACACAGTTATCCCCATTTAAAGATGTTGCTACACAAGGGAACTTCTTTAGATTTCAAGGTTTAAGCACTTACCTACCAATGATTTTGGCTACTTACATTTTATATAAATGTATAAATAGAAAGACTTTTCATATTATCGCTGGAGCAATAATTCTATCTGGCATATTCCAAGCTTTTATGGCTTTCTCACAAATATTTACATTATCAAAAACAGATCCCTCTAAACTTACAGAAGGTATTTGGATTAACGGATATTACGGACAAGCAAATTTCTTCTCATCACATGTAATGTTGGCAATTATACTTGCAGCATATTATTTATCTACAAAGTCTTTAAAGTTTATAAAAGATAAGAAACAAAAACTTGCTGTTATTTTCTTAACAATGGTTGTACTAACTATATTAATTACAGCAATGATTCTATCTTATTCAGAATGGGGATGGGTAAGTTTAGTAGCTTGTGGAATTGTAATTTTCTCATTTGAATTAATGCCTAAAAAATTATTTAGAGTATTTATTATTGCATTCATTGCTTTAATTTCAGCAGGTTCGCTATTTGTAATTTCGCACTTTCCAAGATATGAGCTTCGAATTGAAATATGGCAAAAAATAAGAGATGTATTTATTCATAACTTAGAAGTTGGAAATTACAAATACATTGTATTTGGTTATGGGTTCGATACTCTAGCAGATGTATTTAAACAATTTTCGTACTTCCCTACTCTAATAATAGATAGGGGACATAATATTATTTTCGATGTTCTTATTCAAACAGGAATTTCTGGAGTAGCATTTTTCTTAATAGCACTAGGAAGATTAGGTGCAGGATTCAAAAAAATAACAAGCAATCGATTACTTTTCTTTATTACAGCCGCATTTGTTCTTTGGATATTTAAATCTCTTGTGAATGAATACTCAATTACAAACATCTTTCAATGGATAGTTATTGGAGCTTGTGCATTAAAAGTACTTGAGATTGATGAAGAGGATGATCCTGAGTTACAAAGCACGAAGCCCGAATAAAGAAGCTCCAAAATGTCACATCTTGTGGCTTCGTGCTTAGAGAGATTCGGTGTCACATTCTTTCTACTACATCTATCCCCAAAAGATCTAAACCGTTTTTTAGTACTTGTGCAGTTGCTTGAGTTAGCGCAATTCTTGCATTCTTATCTTCTTCGTTTTCCGCATTTAATACCCTGCAATTTGCATAGAAAGTATTATAACTTTGTGCAAGGTCATAAAGATAGTTACAGATTGTATGAGGTGCAATATTAATACCTGCTTCTTTAGCTGTGTCTGGATACTGATTTAACAACCTTAATAGATTAATTTCAAATTCAGATTTAAATACATTTTTAAGATCGTATTCTTTTAGTTCTTCAGACTTTGTAAGAATCGAATTAGCTCTTGCATAAGTGTATAGTAAATACGGGCCTGAATATCCTTCAAAACTTAAGAATTGTTCTGGATCGTAATTAAAGTCTTTATGGAATTCGTGAGATAAGATTAAGAACTTTAAACCTGCTATTGAAACTTTTTTTACAATCTCTGTTTTTTCTTCTTCTGAGTAATCTCTTAATTCTGAAATCTTTTTGTAAGCTACTTCTTGAATTTCATTAAGGACATCCATTCCTTTAATACTTCCTCCCATTCTAGAACTGAACTTCTTGTTACTTCTTAACATCCATCCAAAAGGAATATGGAAATATCTACCTTTAGTTTCAGGTTTAATTATATTAAGTATATGAATCACTGCTCTGAAGTAGTCTTTTTGTTCTACTGAAGTAGTAACAATACCCTTCTCCATATTTGGATACTCTTCAAATTTTTTATCTGCAAGACCAAGATCTTTTGCAGAATAAGTTGGATTACCTTCGCTTGTTAAAAATACCCAATTATTTAATTTAACTTTTTCACCTTTAAAAATAATTGCACCTTCACTCTCTTCAAAAATATCTCCCATGTGTGCTTTAACTATTTCAACAGCTTTCTCATAAATTTCACTTTCTGGATATTCTCTATCAAACTGAATTCCTAAGCTTTTCCAAATTTCACTTTGATGTTCCAAACTCTTTTCTCGTAGATATTTGTAGATCTTTACATTCTCATTATCTGCTTTAGCATAAATATCTTTATTAATTTCTCTTATTTCTTTTTCTGCAGCAGGATCTTCTTTGAAAGCAGTTGCTCCTTTTACATAGCATTCATCAATAAATTTCATCTTTGCATTTTGATCCCAAGCTTCAAAATCTGATGGGATCTCTTCATGCATGTATGCCCAAGTAGTCTTTGCAACTTGCATACCCACATCTCCAAAGAAATTTGCTTTAATAACTTTATAACCTAAGTTTTCGTGAAGTTTAACCATCGAAAGTCCAGATACTGCGCTCTTTAAATGACCTACATGGAAAGCTTTATGTGTATTGGGCTGACCAAACTCAATCATTACTTCTTTATTTCCTCCAAAATCACTTTTTCCAAAACTATCTTTTTCTTTAGAAATTTCATCTATTACTTTTTTATAAATATCTGTTGAAAGCTTAAAGTTAATAAAACCAGGATTCATTACCTCAACTTCTTCAACAAGTTCAGAATCAGGCATCTTCTCTACAATTTCTTCTGCAATATCAACTGGACTTTTCTTTAGTTGTCCAGCTAATCTCATTGCTACATTTGATGAGAAATCTCCATGGGTAGTGTCTTTTGGGATTTCGATTACAACAGAAGTTTCGTATCCTAGAGATTCTAATGCTGATTCTACAAGTTTTTTAAGTTCTTCTTTAATATTCATATCTGCTGATTATATTTGTAGACAAGGTAAATTGTCAAACTTCTTAGTCAAGGAAATCTAAGACAATAGCATTTGGCTTATACTCTAACAATCCTTTAATTTGATCTTTATTACTTTTGTTAACCTTTATAACTAGGTCTAAATCGTGCTCTCTTCCGTTTACAACCTTCTCTAAAAGCTCATAGACTAGTTTGTAATCCCGAGGAGTAAAACTATCTTTTTGAAAGAATTTTTTCATTAATAAATTCAAATCTAAAAAGATTCCATCTAGTAAATTTTCTCTTCTAAAATCAAATCTATTAATCTCATAAATGAAGGATGGTGAAGTAATACTTAAATAAACTTTACTTTTCTTCTTTAGTTGTTGTAAATCTACAGTATTAAATATTTTAAAAAAGAATACTAAATCTTCCACTGTTGAAACAGCAGGTAAAATTAAATCTATATTTTGATGTCCATATTCATCCATTAGTTTCTTTAGAACTAACAGCTCTGTTGTAATTACTTCTGTGTAATCCAATGGAGTCATTTTATCTTGATTGTAATCAATGAGTTTTAATAGAAATGGATTCTCACTATTTTGAAAAGCAATTCCAGAAAGTGTTGTTGTGTATTGTTTAAACAAATCATAATAATCACTAAGTGAAAATGCTTTTTTCGAAGAATCATAAAAATCTCCCATATCTGCAAAAACTCCAGCATACTTTTTCATCACACCATAGATTTCGGATCCAGCTGCTTTTATGTCTACAACAATATCTACTTGTTTAGAATATTCGTCTGTAAATGAATGCCTTTCTAACCCTCTTAATCTTTTTAGTAAACTAAATCCAGAGTCTTCATCATGACCAATTTTTGGCTGTTCAGCATAAACAGGTATTGCTGCACTAATTTGTGAAAGTTCTTCTGCAAAAGTAGCTTCAACAATATCTTTTTCTGCTCCAATAATTCCTTCTGTACTCCAGATCTCTTTGCTCTTTTGATTTAGTATATTTACTGATGTATATTTTAGATTAAAGAAATATGCTCTTCCTCTATGTAATCCAAAGTCGATGGATACATCTTTTTTAAAAATTTTCTCGGCTTTAACTGCATAAACAGAAAGTGCTTTTACTTTAGTATCAGGAACTTTTTGTTTTCCTTGCCAAGCTTTAGAAACTGGAACGCTAATTAATTCATCTTTCTTTCTAACTAACATTCTATTTTGAATATTAATTCTCTTTTCTAAAACATTATTTGTATTTAGATCTACTAAATATTCATCCGCATAGAATAGATCTCTGTCTACATCTCCATATTCTGCTTGAAGAATTAACTCTTTATTAAAAGAATTAATATTCATTTTCCCGGAAACTTCAAATTCTGGAATTCTTAAAACCAAAAGAGATAAAGAAGTAATATCAAAATTTTCAATTGATATTCTAGAATTTAATAATTCTTTAGAAAAAAGTTCTGCCCAAATATCTTTTAATTCTTTAATAAAAGAATCTAAATCTGAAATAAGAATTTGTCTATCTCTTACAATATCTAAAAGTAATGGGTTTGAAGTGTGAAATGTAGGAATTAAATTTAGTAAATGCTGCTTACCTAATCTATTAAGTATATTAAATTCGTGTGAAAGTCCTTTTACAAATAGATCTCTAAGTTGTGTTGCTTCAATGGATCTTTTAACTTTTTTAGAAACGTCATCTACATCTTTTCCATCAGACTCAGAAAGTATTTTTATTATTTGTGCGTCGTGGACAAATTCATCAAAAGCCTCTGTTGAAATAACAAAACCATCTAATGTTGGAAGGCCAGATTTATACAATCGAAATTCATCAACTCCTTTTGCACCCACGATTTGAAAATCTCTGCTTGAAATTTCGTAAGTTGGAATTATATATTTTGATACAAAATTTTTAGCCATAGTTATAAAAAAGGTAGCCCTAAAAAAGTTTACATTAAAATAAACTCTTTAACAAGAAAACCTAATACTGAAGTGAGAAACAAAGATCTTCTAAGTTACTTTTTCTAATGCTTTTTTAACAGCATCTTGATCTGTAAATGGAAATTCAACAAATCCAAAAGCTAAACTCTTTTCATGACCCTTTCCTTCTGTGATAACAACATCTCCTACTCTTGCTGTTCTAATAGCAAATTGAATAGCATCAAATCTAGAATTTATATTATTTTCATCGAAACTATAAATTACAGTTTCTAAAGGAACATCTTCCTCCTCTTCAACACCTGCTCTTTCTGCTAATTCTGGATCGTCAATTTTCTTATTAGCTAATGCAATATAATTATTATATTCTTCTGTATTTTCAAATCTTTTTACTAAAGTTGCTCCTGTACTTTCCGCACCTTTTATAATTTCTGAATTTATATCTGCAACTAATTCAGATCTTGGATCCTCAGCAGTAATTATTATAATGTCAGAAAGATTTCCAGCAACTTCACCCATTGTAAATCTTTTCTCTACATCTCTTAAACCTGCAGATCCAAATACTGTAATTAATCTTCCTTTTTTTCCTAACAAATCTTTTGCAGAATCTAAAGATCGCTCTAATGAATCTGCATTATGAGCAAAATCTACAATTACAAAATAAGGATTAGTTTGTATCATTTCCATTCTTCCAGAAACTCCTTTATAAGTTTCTAATGCCGATGCAGCTTTGTTCATTGTTATTCCTACCTGCTGTGCAGTTAAAGCTGCTGCAAAAGAGTTTTCAATATTATATGCACCGATAACTTCAACATTAAATTTAAAGGATTTGTATTTATAAGAAACAAACCCTTTTCCTTCTTCTGACTCTGTTAATTGTTGCGAAACAGAATATTCAACTTCTTTTAGATTTTGATTATGTAATTTATTTCTTAGATAAATATATTCTTTTAGAAACTTATAACTTCTTTGGTCATCGAAATTAAATACAACAGTTCCACCTTCTTTTAGTGCATCAATAAGTCGACACTTAGCTCTTGCATATTCTTCCCAAGTTTTATGATAGTCTAAATGATCTCTTTTAATATTAGTAAAAACTGCAAGATCAAATTTTAAAAAGCCTAATCTTCCTTGATCTAATGCATGTGAGGAACTCTCTAGAACAACATACTCTACTCCTTCATCTTTCATGAGTTTTAAATATTTCTGAAGATCTACAGGATCTGGTGTTGTGACATGGAAACCTGTTTCAATTTGTTTATCTCCAGCAATTGCTCCTACAGTTGAAATAACCCCTACCTTAAACCCATTCTCCTTTAAGATATGGTAAATCATTGAAGTTGTTGTAGATTTTCCAGAAGTTCCTGTTACACCAATAAGTTTTAAGTTATCAGCCGGAAAGCCATAGTATCTGGCTGCAGCCATAGATAAATATTGTCTGTAAATTCTTTTAAATCTTTTAAACATATGATTAATTTAAACCTAATTGTTGAATAAGATTAGTGGTAATTTCTTCAATTCCTTTACTTGCATCTATTTTTAATAAAACACCTCTTTTTTCATATTCATTCATTATCTCTGTATTATCTTTGTGGAAATCTTCCAATCTTTTTTTGATAGACTCTGGGTTATCGTCCTCTCTTCTTGTTAATGTTTCTCCATCGTTATCACACTTTCCTTCTATTTTTGGTGGGTTAGTAACTAGATTGTAATTAGTTAAACATTTAGGACATCTGTATCTAGAAGACATTCTTTTAACTGCTTCGTCGTCAGAAAGTTCAAAATAAACTACTTTATCCAATTTCTTATTAGCTTTCATTAAGGCAAAGTCTAGCAAATCTATTTGCGTATCTCTTCTTACTGCTCCAGATAAAACTAAATTATCGGATTTGGTATTGTATAAATAAATTTGAAGCAAACCAAAAACAAAATTGTCAGCTAAAAACCCTTCATCCATAGATTTTCTAATTAGTTGCTGAATTTCTTTTTCTCCATCTGAAATATCTCTCATTAAATCTCCAGTGGAAACTCTATGAAAATTAAATTTATCTACCAATTCCTCAGCTTGTGTGTCTTTTCCAGAACCAGATGGTCCAATAAATAATAAAATCATTAGCCTAAAATTAACAATATTGATGTAATTATCAATAAAACGTACGATAAAGTAAATACCAAGCCAGAAAAATAATATAGAACTTTTTCTATTACATCGTCCAATTTAGATTTGTACTCTCCTAAATCGTGCCTAAATAAACTTCCAAGAATTAATCCTGTGATTAACCCACCAATGTGTGCCCAATTATTAACCCCACTTCCAGGTAAGAATCCATACACTAAAGAAACTATAACAATTGGTAAAACATCAGATAACCCAATTGGTAGATCTATCCCATATCTTCTTTTTTTAAGACTCCCAGCTATTAGCACTCCACAAAGTGCAAAAATACTTCCACTAGCACCTAAAGTTGCAATATCAGTTCCTAATACCACACTAACTATTAGTGTTAAAAACATTGCTCCTATTCCACCAATAATATATGTTGTAAAGAACTTTTTGCCTCCGTAAATTGCATATACTTTATTTCCAATAGAAAACAAAGCAAGCATATTTAATGCAAAATGAAAAAATTCAATGTGAAGAAAGTTTGCTGTAATTATAGTCCAAACAGAACCATTAAAAAGTGAACTTAAAGACATTCCTCCCAAAATTACAAAGACTTGGGTTAATGTTCTACCTGTAGTTCCACTATCAGTAGAAAGAAATTGAAGAAGAGTTGCTATAACGAAAACGATTACGTTTACAAGAATTACTAAATTTAGAGTATTGAATTGAAATCTAAATTTTAATTCCATTAGAAAAATATTAATTCTTCAACTTTGTCGTCGTTTACCATGTAATTAAATAACGATGTATTCTCGCCAAATGGAGAGTATGTATTTTTTAAGTCCTCATCTTTTAGAAGTTTCTTTAGGGACATATTCTTTAATCTACAATTTATTTTGTACTTTGGATTTGCGACTGCTTCTACTTTAGCGTTCTTTGAAATAATGTAATATGCTAAACCTCTTTCTCTTTTAAGAGTTCCGTAATCCATAGGTGTTTGGTCTTTAGTAGAAATCTTTGCAAATACTACTGGGGCAAGTCCTACATTAACAAATGTGTACATATAACCTGTAGGGATAGCTAATTTTTCACCTGGTGTTAATTTAACAATAACCATATCATCAACATAAGTTTCCATTTGGAATACATCTTCTTTCTCTGCATTTCTTTGCATTACAATCATCATTTCTCCAGATAATAATTCAACCATGCAGTGATATTTATTCTCTACAAATAAACTTTCGTAAATATGAGTTTTAATGAACTCAATTCCTAAAAGTCCATATGGAATATATAAAAGATCATATGAGATAGCTTTTCCATCTTCAGAACCTCTCTCGTATAAACTTTTATGTTCTTTATAAACATTCTCTGGATATTTTAATTGCTTGTTTAGAAGAACAGGAATAATTTCCTGCAAACTTACAAATTGTTCACATTTACAATTCACATCATCTCCGAATATTACTCTCCCTCTTCCTTCATCAATCTTAAGTGAGAATCCACATAAATTTGACAAGTCGATCATAAATACTAAACCCTATAAAAAATAAGTGTTTGAAAAAGTGCGCCTTTTCAGAGGTAGCAAAATTTTATGATATGGAAGTGCACATTGTCAAATGAGTCGTGAAATATCTCTCTCAGTAAGGTAAATTGGTTTTATATTGTTACTATACTAGTATAAATAAAATAGCCGCAATCGAGCCTATTATGAAAGATAATGCCAAAATCTTTAATCCCTTTATTTGATCTTTTCTTCTGGACTCTGCCTGTGGAACACTTTCAGTCTTTCTTAATGTATCAGAAAAATTAAAAACTCCAACCATCGCAAATTCTGCGCAGAAATGAAAATATGCTTGAAGCAATCCAAAAGCTGCAGCAAAAACTGGAAAAAAAATTATTATTCTAAAAATACTTGGTACTCCTAGAAGAAATAAAACGATTGCAGTTACTACAGATAGTGTCACTCCAGCAATTCCAAAATTTCTTCTAAATTCAGTTTCTTTTTTTCCGATATTACAAACACCGGGTATATATTTATTCTCCATCTTTTAATTTAGTCCAAAGTTCTTTGTCTTTTTTAGATAAACTTGTTGGCACTTTAACTAATAATTTTATGTACTGATCCCCTTCTCCATTTCCTCTAAATTTAGGCCCACCTTTACTTTTTAATCTAAGAACTTTTTCTGGTTGAGTACCGGATGGAATTTTCATAATTACATCTCCATGTACAGTTGGGATTGTAACTTCACCACCCAAGACTGCAGTAACAACATCAATTTCTTTATCCATATAAATATCATCACCTCTTCTTTCTAATATTGGATGAGATTTAACTTCTATACTTACATATAAATCACCTGATGTTCCAGAGTTTTCTCCAGTATTACCTCTGCCACTAAATTTCAAGGTAACTCCATCTGGAATTCCTGCAGGTATATTCATTTTGAAAATATCTTTTTCTGCATTTACGCCAGATCCTTTACACTT
The DNA here is from genome assembly GCA_039929105.1 of Candidatus Dojkabacteria bacterium. Classification (GTDB taxonomy): domain Bacteria; phylum Patescibacteriota; class Dojkabacteria; order J137; family J137; genus JBDSRX01. Next base: position 1,505 of record JBDSRX010000014.1, on the reverse strand, counting down.
TTCACACTTTTCTGAAATTTCTTGGCCATTTCCATGACAAGTTGGACATTCTGTAACTACTTGCATAGTTCCAAAGAAAGTATTTTGCATTTGTCTTACTTGCCCTTTTCCTTCACATGTATGGCATGTTTTCTTTTTTCCATCTTTTGATCCTGTTCCATTACATTTATCACATAGAATTTTTCTTTTATATTCAATTTCAATTTCTTTTCCAAAGATTGCATCTAAGAATTCCACTTGAAGCGTAAGTTCTAAATCATTTCCTCTATTGTTTCTTGTTCCACCACTTGGTGCTCCTCCAAAACCACCAAGCCCACCCCCGAAGAAGTTTCCAAGTAGGTCTCCTAAATCTCCAAAGTCAGCAGAGAATCCTCCTTGACCTCCTCCATAAGGACTCCCACCTCCAAATGCTTGAGAACCTGCAAAACCGTATTGGTCGTATGCTTGTCTTTTTTGAGCATCAGAAAGATTATCGTAAGCTTCCTGTACTTCTTTAAATCTATCTTCAGCACCAGCATTTTTATTTTTGTCTGGGTGATATTCCTTTGCTAGTTTTCGATATGCTTTCTTAATTTCCTCTTTAGATGCCGATTTTGATACACCCAATGATTCGTAATAGTCTTTTTTAGCCATAAATTCTTTTTAAAACTCTTAATTTTAGCAGATGCGAGAGTTTGTTGCTAACGGAAACTGAATACGGTCTACTATATACAAAAATCGAGTTTAGTTGCTAAAATCTTAGTATGAATTATAACAATATTGAGAAGGTTGAAGTTCTTACAACAAATGCAATTTTAAGAGATTTACAAAAAGTAGATGCTAATACTTCAGCAGACCAATTTGGGAAATTAATAAAAGATATATCAGCATTATTAATAAGTAGGAATACAGTTACAGGAAGTCGAAATGATATCTTACTACTTATAAATGATATTTCTGAATTACTCTATCCTTTATTAGAAGATAAATATATTCAATTTAGAACTGAAGCAATAATTTGTGATAGAGAAGTAATCCCGTTTATATTTATAACTTCTCCAGAGGAGAAAGTAGTTGTTATAAATATTGCTGAAAGGATGTACGAAAGAAGCACTCGTCCACCAATAGAAATAGAAGTACCAATTTTACATGCTCATATTGATACTACAAAACTAATTGAACCTTACGCAAGCCTTACGACATTTATAGATAATAAAGAAACATTTCTAGATTCTTTACTCTTAGGAAGAGGGGTTATTGATATGAAAAGTCAAATAGCGGTTTTAGTAATTGCAACGTATCTTTTCCATTCTTTAAATAAAAAGCCACCAATGATAATTTTAACTTGTGACGAGGAGGAAGGGTCACAAATAAGTGGTGATATGATGAACCAGATGTTTCCTAGAAAGGAAGTTTATGATTTAGAACCTAGTCTTCCAGATCATGTTACAAATGAAATCTGGCCATCTAGCTTTTTAAGCTTTACCTTAGGAAGCAGAAGATTACATGCAGTAAATAAATATCTA
>JBDSRX010000013.1:0-8913 GCA_039929105.1 Candidatus Dojkabacteria bacterium | reverse complement strand
AGTTATAGTCTAATGTATAAAGAATTGCATGACCAACTCCATGTAAACATTGAAATATAACCGCTGTAGACGGATCTCTAAATTTATCGGCATCACATATTCCTGGAATCTTTTCTTCCATATCTTCGAAAGTTAAGTGCGAATAATTACTACTCAGTTCCTTATCACTGTAGAATAATCTTTCCATTACTCCATGGTAACAGCCTGAGTGACAAGTTTGATCACAGGCTTCGAAAGCATCCCCTATATTTCCAGTTAATTTATAAGTTTCTCTACCAATTGCATGAACAACTGGGTGACAATCATTCTCCATTCTTGAACTTGTAGCTCTAACTGCTTCAACATCTGCTAAAACTTGTTTTGTAGTTCTACCTTTAAAATATTCAACCATAAAATCATCCATACATTTTTGTCTTGTATCTTCTGGCTCACTCATACACTTCTCGATATCTGCTATGTTACCGCTTGGAGCTGCGTTTGAAGTTTGTGTTATTATTTGATTATTAGTAGTTGCTTTCGCATTATTTCTAAAAAGAATAGAAGCTCCCGCAAAACCACTTGTCACTGCAAGTAATGCTACTAGACCAAAAAGGGAAATCTGTTTTTTATTTGCTTTTACATTCATACTTTATGTTTAAAGATGCCTATCGATTGTATACAAAAATTTCTTTAATTATTCTAGCATTTATTCTTTTTTTACCTCTTACGAAATTAGCTGCTCACAACTCTACTAAATCTCCTTGGTTATTTATAAATGATACTCCAATAAGTGAAGATATGGAGAATCCTATTCCGAATCCTTCTAAGTTAGATTGGGGTGAACATGTATTTTCTGAAGAAATTGTGGAAGGTGGTACACTAAAAGTTTCTATTGATAGGTCTGCTATAGAAAGAGATTTAGAAGTTCAAACTAATAATATTGCTACATCTTATAAATTAACAAAAGAAGATTTTAGAATGCAATTTAATGAAGATTTTTCCAAAAGTCTCGAAACAACTGGTAATTATTTTTTAGATATTGTATTAACAAAGAGGGAGGGGGGGCAAGAAATAATTTCCGAGACTATAATGATCGTAGTTGGAGATAGAGAAGAGCTAGCAAAGTTTTCTGTTAATGGAGAAGAAATTGAACTCACATCTGCATCCCCTACATTTACTGTAACCGATAGTTACAACTTAAAATTTTCTGTAACAAACCCTGGAGATTTTAATTACACTTGGGATTTAGGAACTGGGGAAACTAAAAATGGTATCGCTGTTGATTATAGTTATGATAAAGCTAAAATTCCTGTTTATGTAATTCTACGTAAACAAAATAAAAAGACAACAGTATTTTCAGATTCTTATGTGAGAATAGATTCTCCGAAAGAAAATACTTTTGGGATTCCAAGACCTCCAGTTAAAATCCCTGAGAAAGAAATAGCAAATAATAATGTTTCCACTATATTTGGCTTAGGAATAGGTGCTGTTATTATTTTTACAATTGTATCCATTTTAATATATAGAAAAAGAAATAGCTGATATAATCAGTATATACTTAAAGAATTGAATATGCTAAAAGTAGAAAATATATTTATAAACCTTACAGAAGGGAAAAAAGAGATTGTAAACGGTGTTTCTCTAGATTTTAAACCAGGAGAGGTACATTTGCTCAATGGTAAGAATGGTTCTGGAAAGAGTACACTTGTTAATACTATAATGGGTAACCCTATTTATACTATCACCGCTGGCTCAATTAAAATTCTGAATGAAAACTATAATGAATTTGTAATTTCTAAAATCGACCCAGTATTAATTAATAATAGAGGAGATATTGATCTAACTTCAATGGAACCAAATGAAAGGTCTTTAGCTGGAGTATTTTTAGCAAACCAATACCCTACAGAGATTCCTGGTGTGAGCTTAACTAGTTATTTAAGATTAATCTATAATTCTAGAAGAGAGAAGTCCGAACAATTAAATGTTTACAAGTTTAAACAATTTTTGAAAGAAAGAGCTGAGATTATTAAATATCCCGAAGCTTTACTTCAAAGAAATTTAAATGAAGGATTTTCTGGAGGTGAGAAGAAAAAGACAGAAATCCTACAAATGTTAATTTTAGAAGCAAGGTATATTTTATTAGATGAGATTGACTCCGGATTAGACAAACAATCTGTAAAAGAAGTTTTCGAAGGTTTAGTTAATTATAAGAAACTATTTCCTAAAACTTGCTTTATTATTATTACACACTACGATAAAGTTCAGGAATACCTAGAGCCAGACTACATTCATGAGATGTCAGAAGGTATACTTAAAGCTTAACGTTTTCTTCTAAAAACTAGCACAGACTTTATTGCCATCTTTAAGGAAAGTATATATACTATCTAATAGCACTTTTAACATTTTAAATTTAAAAACACATTTCTATGGCTAGAACAAAAACCACTACCTTTAGTGCGTTGGAGGAATCCCCGTTACTAAACAGACCGTCTGCTCAACCTAATGGAGCACCAAGACAAAGTACAATTAATTTAAATAAATTTGATCAAGCACGATTTACAGAAATTGTAGATGACGGAGCAAGAACAAGTCCTATAAAAATAATTGTATATATAGTTATAGTTATCGTAATAGGAGTAGGAGCAGCTCTATTAGTTAGAAGTTTAATCACAAATAATCAAGCTCCTACAGGAAACTCAACAACACCGACACCTGCTACCTCTCCAAGTAATGTAAGCGTATCTACAACTGCAAAAGCAGATAGTACAGCATCTACACCTGGAGCAAACGCAGACTACTCTGATTCGGAATTGACTAAAGTTGGAGATTCTAGTTTAAATGGTGCTACTAGTTCAATTGATAAATTTGATTTTACAAGATACACAACTTTTGGAAGAGTAACATTTACATTATCTGGAAATGGTCAAAAACTTCCTGCTACAAACTTAACTTATTCTGCAGCTGAAAAGAGCTTAACAGTTAATATCCCAGGATTAAAATCTGTTGATGCAGACTTACAAAAACAAATTGATGTTAATTCAATAGTAAAAACTGTTGTTTATGATAGTGCTACAAAGAATTTTAAAATAACATTTGTTGAAGATACTAAATATAGAGTAGTTCCAAATACATCTAATTTAGTAATTGATTTCAAAACAGTAAAAGAATTAGCAAAACCAGATACAACAACACCGACTCCTACGCCAGCACCAACTCCTACACCAACAACGACTCCTACACCAACACCAGTAGATGGATCAAAACCAGCTGCACCACACTACGATAATGAAATGTCTCAAAACAAACAGTATGTTGTTAGCAGCGTAACTGGAAATACAATTACAAATAATGTTTATTATTTTGACGATCTAAACTCTTCATTTGAATTTAGCTGGGGTCAAAAAGATGCAGTGGGAGATAGTTATGTTCCTAATACAACAGCATATTACGACACATCTGCTCCAGCAGGAAAAGTATATCTAATGGTAGAAATTTCTAATTTAACTGGAGAATTTATGAGTGCAAATGGAGTTACTGAGATAACTTCTGCTGGAATACAATCGAAAACTGGTGCCGATACATCTGGAGCTAATTTAACAAAGATTACATTAGTTTCTTTTGATGGAGGAGTTGCAAAGTATAGATTTGAGTTGAAGAATAAAGCAGACTTTAAAGTATGGACACAAAAGACAGTTGATAATGCTACACAAGTAATTAGTGTAAGGATTAACGACTAGTATTAGATCTAAATTATTTGTTTATTTTTCATTATGTCAGGAAACACAGTTAGAAATGTCCTTAGTATTTGGATATTCGTAGCACTAGTTGGGCTAGGAGTGGGTTTAGCACTCTTTATAAACAAAATAAACACTGCACCTGAAGATTCGAAAGCATCTGCTTTAGCAGGAGCAACAATAGAGTTAGGAATTCAAGCGAGACCAAATGTTTCAGAAGCAAATCAATTATTATTTAATGTAGGAGATACTATTGGATTTACAGTTTCTCTTCCAACATTCCCTACAGATGGAAATAGAAATACAATTATCTTAAGAGTTCAATACCTAAAGGCTAATTTAGAAGCTCCAAGTGATCTTTTCACTGTTGATAAGACAAAGTACTTAGGAGTCCCTGTAGATTCACCAACATCTTGCGTACCACTTTCAGCTGCATATATTTGTAGAAGAATGGATATTTCAAGATTAGATGGAGTGAACTTTACATCAGGAGAAGTTGTAGCTAATTTAAAGTTAACTGCTAAAGTAATTACTCCTGCAGCTGGAGCAAAAGTAGAGATATTCCCTGCTACAGTAGCTGGATTCTTACCAGACTCACATTCATATATTTCAAATAAACTTAACATCAACGATCCGTTAGTATTCGCTTTGTCTCCTAAAGCAAATAAAGTAATAAAAATTGATGACCAGTGTTATGGAGATTACAACAGATTAACAAGTACTATTTCCGGAGAAATTGTAGACCCATCTGACTTAAGCGTATTTGCACAAAAGTACGGAGGTAAAACTTTATTACAAGGTTCTGATCAAGAATTAGATATCGACACAAGAGGTGTTAGTAAGGATTATATCGAAGGAAATGACTTGAGAATATTTGCACAAAACTATGGATTAGCAACATGTACATTAAATAGAAGCGACACATTACCAGCTCAATAATTAATTTATGCACTTTATTTAACTATTATTTTACTTTTATGAATTATCGAAACTTAGCACTCTTTGTAGTAGCACTAGTACTAACAGCTGGAGCTGTAGGTATTGGAATTGCATATATGAATGCAAACCAAAAGGCAGCAGTAAATACCACAACTACAAATAACACTACTACTACTACGCCACCTGCTGCAGTTGCACCAACAATAACAGAATCTACAGATATATTGGTTGGTTTTGACACAGATACAACAACATTAGCTCTTAATGACTCAATGGATATTAATGTAAAATTAGATTCATCTGGTAGCGCTTTACAAACTTTAGCGTTAGCTTTGAAGTTTGACCCAGCTGTAATTAGAGTTAATTCAATTGGAGGAACAGGTGCATTTGATATATATATTGGAGATAAAGTAGATACTGCAAAAGGTTATGCTGAAATTTCTGGAGCAGCAACAGGAGGCAAAACAGTAGCTAATGACCCACAATTTGCTAGAGTTAATATATCTAGAATAAGTGCAGGTGAAACAAAATTAACTGTTGCATCACCAGCTACAGGAAATGAAGTAAAACATCCTTTTACTCAAGCTGTGTTGAGTGCAGATTTAAGTTATTCAGTTCCAGAGAAAAGTTTAGTAATAAATTAAATTTAGAATATGAATACATTTAAAAAGAGATTTTTAATAGCAGGGTTTTTAGTAGTGGGGTTTTTCCTTTTTGGAAACCCTACGAAGGCAGAGGCACAATCATTCACATTGAGCCCTGCAAGTGGAACTATAACTGTTAGTGGGTCTCAAGTTATACAAATAATTGCTACTAACCCACCAACAACAAATACAGCAGCAATTAGAATTACTGTACCTACAAGTTTATTAACTGTTACAGGTTTTTCAGATATTGGAGGTGCGATAACACTAACTGGTTCAGGTTGTAGTGCGGAATACACAGCTGGACAAGTCTGTGTGGATGTAGCTATAACTGGTGGAGGCAATATTACAAATGGGCAGGTACTTGGATCTTTCACTGTCCAAGGAGTTGCAAATGGAGTGGCAAATATTAGTTTTGTAACTGGGAATAGATATGTAGGTGGAGCCGCATTTACCGGAATAGGTGGCACTTATACAGTAGGAGCAGGAGGAGGAGCACCAGTAGATGGAGAAGGAGCAACTGATTCAACCCTACCCGTTACTGGCATTTTTGATGATAAGAATTTGTTATGGTATGGATTAACATTAGTTTCTGGAGGTCTATTAGTCTATGCTTTTAACAAGAATAGAGTGAAAAGACTGAATACACTTAACCATAGTATGATTGATCATTTTTTCGATAAAAATAGGTTAGAGTAGAGGACTTATCCCGCAAACGGCGGGAGTAGTAAGAGAATTAAAAAGAGCCCCGACATATCGGGGCTCTTTTCTTTATGATTTATTTTAGGCGAAGATCTTTTCGTGTAGAGCTTTTGCCTCAGTATCTGAAAGTCCCATGTAATAGATTCTTACTGTGTACTTTATACTGTCAGCGTCTTTAGTGAACTTATCCACAATTTCAGTTTTCCAAATGTTATCCACAAATGGAGATATTTTCGTATCAATATATTTTGTTACGTCTTCATCTTTACCTATTGAAAGGTTGATATCCAAGTCTACAAGCCTCTTCTCTACCTCTACTGCTTTGTTTGCAGAATCAATGTTCACTAGTTGGTCAATTACAGTTAAGTTAATTTCTGCAATTACGCATTGCTGTGTAATAATTGTATTTGAAACATATATAACACCCAGCATTCCCTTCTCTGTTCTTACATCAAAACAAGTAACAGGATGGGCTGTTTCTGGTGCATTTTCAGACTTAACATAATCGATTTGAGAGATACCTAAAGTTCTTAGAATATATTCTAAATCTATCTTTAAAGCTTCTAAATCTTTTCCTCCTGTCAACATTGCTAAAGAATAGTGCTCTTCATATTTCTCTAAATCTTTCCCACTATTTCTCTCTGTTGACTTAGAAAAGACTTTTCCAATCTCAAAAATTTTTACATCTGGAATATTATTTTTAACATAGTTTTCTAACTGCCCTAGAAGACTTACAGTAATACTTTGTCTTAAGGTGGGTACTTCTTCGTTAATAGAATTTGTAACGTTTATAGCCTCTCCAGATGAGTAATTAGCTATTCTATTTTTCTCTGTATCTACTAATACCCAACTTCGAACTTCATCGAAACCTCTTGAAACTAAGATAGCTTGGGTAAGATCTGTAAGCTTTAGAATACTTGGAGTAATATCTTTTGCTGGAGCTACTAATAATTGATCAACAGGAATTTGATCGTATCCTTTTAATCTAATTATTTCTTCAATTAAATCCTCAGGTAATTCGACATCTAGTCTGTTTAATGCATTCTTTACTGTAAGAAATTCTCCTTCGTCTTTAATTATTTTAAAGCCAAGTCTTTCTAAATATGTTTTACTTTCCTCTGCTGTAATTGTAATTCCAGCTATTTGAGATACTTTTGCTAACTCTAATTTAATTTCTAATTCTGGAGTCTTGTGTAAATAATTATCGTAAATAGCACTAGTTACTTCTGCTGATGAATGCTTAACGATTAGATTTACAAGAATATTAAAAGCTTCTGGAATAGTTTCTGGATCCATAAATTTCTCTAGTCTTTGAGATGCCTCAGTAAGCAATCTTATTCCCCTAGCATTTCTTCTAATTAATCCTCCATCGTAAACAGCCATTTCTAAAAGAACATTCTTTGTATTATTACTAATTCCTGTACTCTTTCCTCCTTTTACTCCTGCAATTGCTAATGGTTCAACTTCGTTTGTAACAAGTAGTGTATCTGGTGTTAGGTCAACTGATACTCCATCTAGAGTTACTATTTTTTTGAATATTGGGTTAATTTCCCAGAACATTCTTCCACCTTCTACCAAATCCCAATCGAATGCATGAGATGGGTGACCAGTTTCTATCATTACGTAATTTGTTAAATCGACCACAACATTTATTGAATTTATTTCATAGAATGCTAAATATTCTTTTAACCAAGCAGGTGATTGCTTAATTTCTAAATTGCTTAATTTAACTGCCATTAATCTTTTTACTGCATCTGTTGCTCTTACAGTTATGTCTAAATCTTCCGATGCTGATGATCTAAATTCTGGATTAAATTCTTCTGGTAGTTTTACAGAAATATTATAGTAAGCTGAAAGTTCTCTAACTAATCCCATTACTCCAAAGCAATCTGCTCTATTCTGTCTAACTTCTAAATCTAATAGATAGTCTTTCTTCCCTAAATACTCTACTTCAAAAAACTTATCTAGCATGTAACCAATAATTGTGAATGCTTGCGATACTTCTTTTGGATCTGCTTTAAGATCTGGTAGGTACTTTTGTAATTGTGAATATAGAACTTTCATAGGTTTAAATTATAGTATTTAAAATTTCTCTCGATTTGATTTTAACCGACATTAGGTTTTCTAGCCAGTTTAAATGTAATTTAAATAGATTCGACTCTTCTTCCCCACTCAACTTTATCTTCAATCCTTCTTTAACGTCTACACTCAAAACATATCTTTGTGTTTTATATATTCTAGGTTCTATTTTTTCGGAACTTGAGTACTGGTGATTACTGTTTACAGTCTTATCAGAAACATACCCAACTTCTCCAGGAATGTTATAAATATTTTCAGAATTTAACTCTTCTTCATCTACAAGTGATTTATCTAATTCTGGTAAAACTCCTGTGTGATCTAATAATTTTATTAAGAATATAGAGACTGCAAATAACTGCTTCTCTGCCCCATATTCTAAAGTATTATATAAGATTTTATATAATTCATCATCCTTATTATCCTCATAGCAGAAGTCATCTATAACTTCACAAAGAAGCTGAAGTAATGCCATCGATTTAAATTCTTTTTTCCATGCTGTAAATTCGTTTAATAAAGACATTTCTGTTAATGTTGCAAGTTGACCGGGTAATGCTTTGGCTGTAACCAGATTCCCAATTTCTAATGCATGTGCTTTTCTACTACCATCTCTTTTTACACTTTTTGCTATGGATGAAAACTTTGCACCATCTTCTAAAATCATGTAAACAACTTTATCTTGAGATCCAGAATTAAAAACTCTGTAAATAATTCCTTTGTAAGATTGTGAGGACTTCATATTCCTTATTTTATCATGACACTACCACCTATCATACTCGAATGAAAAGTCTGTACGAGACGTTGCGCTTGTTGTCATTGCGAGCGCAGCGAAGCAAACC
>JBDSRX010000012.1:0-6765 GCA_039929105.1 Candidatus Dojkabacteria bacterium | reverse complement strand
ATTCGGATTTCGAATTTTGTAGGGTTAACTGCCACTCTATAGAGTAAGTAACTCTGACTAATCCAAAATGCCAGGAGAGTGTGGCAGGTGGTAGGTTCATATATGTTATAATTTCTAGGTAAATTTAATAAAATTTGAATGGAAACAGTATTACTGTACTACAAATACACAGAAGTTGAGAATCCTGAAGACTTAAGAGAAAAGCAATTTGAACTTTGCACTAAACTTGGTCTTAAAGGAAGAATTCTTATTGCAAAAGAAGGTATTAATGGAACTATTGGAGGAACGCAAGAATCTTGCCAAGAATACATTAAAGAGACTTCTTTATATCCAGGTATGGATGGTATTGATTGGAAAATTTCTCATAATACAGATGATTCTTTTCCTAAATTAAGAGTGGTGGTTAGAGATGAGGTTGTTTCTTTTAAAGCACCTGTAAACTTAAAAAATAGAGCACCATATATCCATCCAAAAGAACTTAAAGAGCTTTTAGAAAAAGATGAAGATATTGTAATTTTAGATGCAAGAAATAATTACGAATCTGATATTGGAAAGTTTAAGAATGCTATTGCACCAGATATTCAAAACTTTAGAGAATTTCCTGAATTTGTAAAATCCATTGAACATTTAAAAGACAAACCAATAGTTACATATTGTACTGGAGGAATTAGATGTGAGAAAGCTTCGGCATATTTAGTAGCGCAAGGTTTTAAAGATGTAAGACAATTACATGGTGGAATTGCAAAATATGGAGAGGAGGCTGGTGGAAAAGACTTTCAAGGGGCAATGTATGTTTTTGATAAAAGAATTCATGTTCCTGTTAATTCGGAAAATCCGGAAATTATTAGCCATTGCCTTCACTGTGGTGTAAAGGTTGAAAGATACATAAATTGTTGCAATGCAAAATGTAATAAGCAATTTATAATTTGCGAAGAATGCGACATCAAATTCGAAGGTGGTTGTTCAGTAGAATGTCAGCAATTATCAAGATACAAAAAGAGTGAAGAATTAGAAGTGACGAGTTACAAATAATATAAAAATCCTTCCATGAAATTTCAAGCAAAGTATCCATATCTATCCAGAAAATCTATATAATAAAAGAAAGTATTTTTAATTCGTCACTCGTCATTAATTCTCTTTTATTCTTTCATTACTTCATTTTTCATTACTTTCATTATTTATTTAAACCCTGTAAACTTTAGAAAGTTAATTTCTGTTTACAAATGTTTAGAAAATCTTTCTTACTATTAATAATAATCTTCTTAGCCCCATCTGTGAGTTTAAAAGCACAGCAACTAAATGGACTTACAATTTCACCAGCAATAATAGCTACATCTCAATCTGCAGGAGAGCTCAAAGCTTATAATATAAAACTTTTTTCAGATACCAATAGAACTTTAAATATTTTTATTAAACATTTAAATAAATCCACGGACGCAAATAAACCAGTAGTAGGAGAAAACGTTTCGTTAGAGTTAAAGAATATGTTTGAAGATTTACCAGAACAAATTTTTATAAAAAGTGGGCAAGAAAATTTACTAGAACTTAAAGTAAATATGCCAAGTTATTTTCTAGGAAATTATAATTTTGGACTGGTATTCGAAGAATCTTCTCCGGAGGTTATAGATTCATCTAATACTACACAAACAGCTTCGCAGGTAGTAGTTCCATTAATATTCAATGTAATAAGTGAAGAAGGTAATTTTTATGAAAATTTAAATGTTTCCAAATATTTAGCAACACCTGAATTAAGTTTTGATGGAGAAAATACTTTTAATATTACTTTGAAAAATGAAGGAATAAGTTATTTAATTCCAAGAGGTGTACTAACTGTGCAGCCTGTAAATATAATAGGTACATTTAAAGAGCAAGATATAAGTATAAATACTGGGAAGAGTATTATTTTAAGAGATGGTAGTTTGAATTTAGATGTAACAAACAATTTTGAAGAAAGCTCGATAGGACAATATAAAGCAAGCTTAACAGTAGCTTATGGTTTAAAAAATGATATTGTAACTAAAGACCTTTATTTTTGGATAATTCCACAATGGTTTGTAATATTAGTTACTCTATTAATATTAACTATCTTTATATTTATTATGAGAAAGATATATAAATTAAGAAATATAAAATGAAAAAGATATTCTCGACATTAATATTGTTATTGCTTTTAATTCCAACATATAAAATATCTGCAGAAACAGGTTTACAAATAACACCCGCAGTTAACAATTTAATAGTTAAGCCAGGGGACATAGTTACAGGTAGTTTTAAAATAATAAATAATAACGAGTTTGAAACCAGTTTAGAGATTTCTAAAGGATTGAGGAATCTAGATGACACAATCTCTTTAGATAACTTTTCAAATACTTCTATTGATTGGATTAAATTAGATATCGATAATATAACAATAGGTTCTCAAAAAGAGCATGTATTTAACTATACGATTACAATTCCATTTGATACTCAAGAAGGTGTTTACAGACCTATGTTTGTATTTAAGTTGCTAACCTCAATTGAAGATAGAGGTGCTATTACATCTTTAAGCCAATTATTACCATTTCAATTTGGATTATTTGTTAGCTTTAGTGGGAAATACGAAGGAGATGTCCAAATAGATAGATTTGGAGTGAATAGCAGTGTATTAGTAGGAACAGATCAAAAAATTGACTTTAATATTAAGAATATAAATATATCACCTGCAAAACCAATAATTAGAATTCAAATTGTATCTCCTAAAGGAGATGTAATATACCAAAGTGTACAGAATGAAAATTTATCTTTCTTATTTAAAGATAAGCCAATAACCAATACATTGGATGCCTCTTCTGCATTCGTTACAGAGCCAGAATTTGGAAGATATAGTGTTGAAATATTAACTAAAGATACTCTTACAGATAAAGCACAGACAGCTAAAGTTTATTTTTGGTTTATTCCACAAAATATTATATATATAGTTGTATCAATTTTAGTGTTAATTGGATTTATATCTTTATTTATATTTAGATTCAAAAAGAATAAAAGAAAAATTAACAAAGAAGATAAACATTTGTTTATGTATAAGTAATCAGTATGGCTTTAAATCTAAAAAAGATGATATATTTGCTTGACATCGATTTTAGTAAATGTTTTACTGAAGAAGTAGAAATTTTTACAAATGCACAGAAAATACTATTTTTATTTATTAACTCTCAAAATTAAATGAGAAATAAATTAGCAATTATAACGACCTTAATTTTAGTACTTGCTCCTTTTTCAGGTTTAATGTCTAAACTTTACGCAGCTGATGTAACAGCTTATATAGACTTAACTGCTGGACCTGCTACTGCTCCTGCAACTATTACAACTCAGCCTGAGCTTGCACAGTCTACTGCGGATGAATTTTATATTTCATATATTGCTTCTGCAACACAATTTGCAATTGCAAACACAGTTTCAATTGTAGTACCATCATCTTTTACTTCATTAGCTTTATGTGCTGTATCTACAACTGATGCTGATGGAGATGCAACACCAGATGGAGCTGCAACTTTACTAGGTCAAGTTTTCACTTATACATTCTCAGCAGTAACAACTTTAGCTACAACAACTGGAGTAGAAATTTGTTTTGCAGGTACAACACCAGCAGCTAATGGAAACTATAATGTATCAGTTAGTGATAATAACGATAACGATACATCTGCAGCATTAATTTATGTAGGAACAGCAGGTGCTGCTGATACAAATGATGTTACAGTTACAGCAACAGTTGGTTCATCAATCTCTTTAGCAATTAAAAATCCTACAACAACAGCAAACACAAACTCATGTAACTTAGGATCATTAAATACTGGATCTGTTAATACTTGTGCATATAGAATTGCAGCAGGTACAAATATTGCTGGAGGTATGAATGTTCAAACATTATCTGATGGACCTTTAACATCTGGTGGTAATAATATTGATAATGTAGCAGATGGTGCCGTAACAGCAGGAGCTGAAGAACATGGAGTAGCAATGACAGCAGGAACAGGTTGGACATTAGTCTCACCATTTGACGCAGGAGATGATCCAATCACAACAACACAACAAAAGTTTGAAAATAGAACAACCGTTTCGGATGATACTAATACAGCGTTATGGACAACTGTTACACATAAAGCTTCGATTAGTACTGCAACAGTGCCAGGAGTGTATACTGCAATAATGACTTATAGAGCATATGCCTTACCATAATACGAATTAAAAGATAGAAACCCAGGAATGATTCCTGGGTTTTCTATTTCAAAAATGTAAACACATTGTCATTAATATTTAACTGGTGTATTATCAGTAAGTAAGTTTATAAAAACATGCTTAAATTAAAAACATTTTCAAAGCTATTGGTAGTCTCATTGATTATCTTTTCTACCCCTTTATTCTTTAGAAAAACTGAGGCATTAATAATTTCGCCTCCTCTTATTGATATAAATATTGATAGAGGTCAAAATTATTCTGGTGAATTTTCAGTAATTTTTAAACAAGATGATCCCCAAACTCTATTTCTATATGTAAAGAAATTAGATTTTGAAGACGATACAAACAATCAAATTACAACGGATGCAGAAATTGATGAACCAACTTTAGCTAATTGGGTAAAATTAGATAATAATGTAGTTACAAAACCAAGTTCAATTGGAATTTCTAACGGTGACAATGTAGTAAGTGTTAAATATACTGTGGATATTCCAGTAGATGCTCCAGCAGGTGCACATTATGCTCAAATACTTATTAGTCAAAAAACTCCAGATGGAATTCCATTAAGTAACCAAGTAGCTTTAGGTACAGAAATTGGATATCAAATTCTTGTTAATCTAAAAGGAGACCGATCTTACGACACAAAACTAGTAAGTTTTAAATTAAAAGACGGAATTAGTATTTTCCCTACACTACCTGTAGATTTTGAAACTATATTTAAAAACGATGGTAATGTTTATGTTACACCAAGTGCAAATATAGAAGTCTTTGCAAGTGGAAATAAGATTGATAATATCGAACTTAACATTGGTAGATATAGAATATTTCCTGGAAAAACAAGAGAATATGATAATACATGGTCAGAAGAAAACATTGAAGAGATGACAGATAACGCTAAAATAGAAGCTGCCAGAGCAGCACTTCCTAAAGATTTCTTTGGTTATGTTTCTTACGAATTATCACACTTCAGAATTGGAATTTATAGTGCTGAATTAGCTGGTTTTGCAGGTGCACAACCTCCTTTTAAAGCTACAGTCAATTTCGTTGTTATTCCTTATCACCTTCTTATACTTGTCGCTTCAGTTTTAGGTCTATTTCTTGTAGTATATAAAATGGGTAAAAGAAATTCTGTAAAAACCCAAAAAGCAAGACATTAAGTTTTCTAAAAACTAAATAATGAAAAAGTATCTAATATCCATAGTTTCTTTCATGTACTTACTGTCTTCAGTTTTCTCACCTATCGGTTTAAAAGTTTACGCAGATACAATTAAATCTGTATGGGGTGCAAGCGGAGTAGGAACCTTTCAAACTACAATTACTGATAATTATCAATCGGGTCAATTGATTGTTGATGATGAAGGTGCAGTAATTACTACTTATGACGGACTTACAACAACAAATACTTTCGCACAAAGAGTGGATAGAACTGGAACTAGAGCATGGGGAACAAGTGGAATTGAATTATCAAATAATGCTACAGGTACACAAAGAGTTACAGGTTTAGTTTCGGATGGGCAAGGGGGAGCTATTTTTGTATGGAATGATCCAAGAAGTGGTACTAGTAATATCTATATGCAAAGGATAAGTAAAGCAGGAAGTGTTTTATGGACGAGCGGTGGAGTACAAGTAACAAATGTAAATTCAGCTGATGCATCTATAACATCAGATATGCAAAATGGTGCAATTATTTCTTGGACAGATAGTAGATCTGGAACTAATGTTTATGCTCAAAGAATTGATTCAACAGGCGCACCTGTTTGGGCAGCAAATGGGGTATTAATTGGAACTGCAACCAGTTCAAAAGCAACAGTATCAGATGGTAATGGAGGAGCATATATTGGCTATAATTCTGCAACAGGCTTGGCTAAATTACAACGAATAGACTCGAGTGGTACTTTATTGTGGATTGCAGGAGGGATTTCTGTAATAAGTCTTTCAAATAGTAATTTAAGTTCTTTAAATTTAGATTCTAATTTAAATCCAATTGTTTCAATTGTTAGAGTATTTTCAGGCTTAGATACAGACTTATACATACAGAAATTGGATTCAAGTGGAAATTTACAATGGGGAACAAATGGAACGACTATTACAGCACTTAATCCAGCTGGTGTAAATACGACTACAAGCCTAATTTTGGACTCTTTAAATAATTCTTATGTTGGATGGAAAGACACAAGAAATACTAATGATAATGCTTTTATTCAAAAAGTTAACAGTAGTGGAACTACTCAATGGACAACAGATGGGGTTAAAGTAATTAATGGAACATGGACACAAAGTATTCCATATCTTGCAATAGAAGGTACTGATTTACTTGCAGGTGTACAAGATAGTAGGAGAGCAGCTACGTTAGGGTTGTATGTGCAAAAATTTAATTCTGCGGGAACAATCTTATTTCCAATAGATGGTTATGCAGTATATAGTAGTTCAATAACAACTCTTGTATTTGGTATGGTTTCAAATACAAAGGGAGGTGTTTATGTTCTAGCAAGAGAATCTTTCCCTAAAGTATTTAAAATTGAAACTTCACAAAGCAATAGAGCAACACTT
>JBDSRX010000011.1:0-5428 GCA_039929105.1 Candidatus Dojkabacteria bacterium | reverse complement strand
TCTTCTACTTTAGGATAGATTTGGTCCGCAGTTTTATAAAGGATTGTAGTTCTACCAAGAATAAATTGAGCTTGTTGAGCTGAATATGTTGATTCATCAAAGCTAGAACCTATTATTACGGCATCTTCAATTCGTGTAGGTAATTCTTCGGCAATTTTGAAATCTACATTTTTATTTCGGATACCGTTCAAAGTATTGTAAACAGATTCGTGGCTGTCTAGATTAATCTCAATGGCATGGATTAAGTGATATATATAAACTAATATCGCCCTTCTGTCTAAACCTTCATCACCACCCCAATTGTAAGTTTCTTTTAAGTAATTATAAACTTCATTAAAGTTAAACTTTTCTGGATTAGATAAGAAATCAAATAGATTCAACCCTTCGCCTTGTTTATTAAAGGCTTGACCAAGAGCATCTCTTATATTTGTTCCATTATTATTAACTTCAAAATCAAAATCTTTTAACTCGTCATCTGTAATTATTCTTTTATCGTACTTAGCAAGTAAGTCATACCAAAGTGATAACCTTCCCATTAATAAATACTTTTCATCTGGAAGCATTGGTGTGCCTTCAACTTGGATTGCAATTGCATTCTCTTTTCGATTAGTTACTACTAATGAAGCATTAGGATGACCATCCTCCAATAATCTAATCCTATCCTTAGCGTTTACTGCACCATCAAAAGTTGTTTGCTGTTTTCTTTTTTCTACTTTTGGAATTTCAGATTCTACTTTTTCAGTACCAATAAAATTAATTTCATTTTCATTGAATTCTAATCTGATATCCTTACCATCAAACATTTCCTTACTTGTTACTTCAGGATGATTATTGTCAGTAATATTTTTAATTGATACTTTTTCGCTTCTTCTATCGACAAAGTAGCTATCATCACCAACAGTTATTATTATTACATCTTTAACAGGTTTACCATCTTCTCCTACAACATGTGTTGATTTTACAGTAATACCATTACTTAGACTTGTTGTAGTTGAAAGATCTAATGAATAAATATAGCTTTCTCCATCTAATTCCAATTCTTCTTTTAATTCTCTTTCTAGTCTATCTTGTAAACTTTCTCCATTTTCTGGCTCAACTCCAATATCAATACTTTCCGATTCTAGAGTATTGTCAATTTTCCTAGAATCTAAGTTTAAATCTATTGCTCGAGGGACAGTATCAAAATATAATTCACCATCATTCTCGTCTTCATGTGGGTATACATCCAAGTCATTTATATTTATTGATTCATCAAGTCCCATTTTTCTTATTACGAAATTAGGTTTATCATTCTTTTTTCTGTCTACTCTGTAATAATCTCTTTTATATAGAATTAGAATTACATTAGATCCGATATCTCTTGCCTTAACTTCATTATTTAATTTATCAAACTTTTTATCTAAAACAAATAGGTCTATTATTGGTCGTTCTAGTCTATTAACTAATCTTCTTTTTTGTAATTTCCCATCTGGAGAGATTACGACCTCAGGGAAGTTTTCTGGTAATCCATCACGATTATTTGTTAAATCAATAGTCCTAATACTATTTATATCTCTAGCTAAAACTTCTTGGATCGAACTTCGTCCAAGCGTTTGCCAGATTGGAACTTTATTTTCAATTGTATTGTCAACAGGTCTAGATAATACAGTATCATCGATTATAGAAGAAACATTTCTTGTACTTTCACCTGGATTTGTAGTTGATAAAAGAGCTGTATCTGTGCCCAGTCTACCAATTACAGGATTAAATGTAGTAGCGCCAGTTATTAGTGCTGTACTTGGTTGAACAGGTGCTTGTGGAATCACTGCTGGATTAACTCCTTGTACAGGTGCAACAGGAACTGTTGGTGCCACAGTAGGTGTTGGTGGTTGTATGGGATTCAAAGGGTTTCGTCTCTGTGTAATTGCTCCTCCCAATGGAACAATATTTAAAGTTCTAGATTTATTTAATTTATTTTCAATCTGCCCAGGTGCATTTATTCCAAACAAAGCTAAAGCTTCTATAAACTTAGCAGGTTCTGTTCCTAAAGCCAAAATGTCTTTTAGAAGTTGATTAATATTTAATTTTGCACTTAGTTGGCCTGTATTTTGTAAAGTTGTTAGATGTATTCTAAATGCCTCTTGATAAGCTGGAGAATTAAATTCTGCAAATAATTTTGTAAACCCAGCTTCAACGTTACCCATGTCTGTATTTGTAGCGACATATTCTGCTACCTGAGTAACTGCTCCTCGTACAGCATTATTAGGCATTTTAAGAATTCCTAATAATGCATTTTTCCAGTTTTCATTAACTCCACCGTTATCACCACCAATAGTCATTACATGTAATCCATGTTTCATTTGTTCTACATTAAGTGATTTAACACCAGTATTTAAATATCCTAATAGACCTTCAGGTGTTACTTGTCCTTGACCATGGAAATAAGTTTCTAACATTCCTCTTATTGCCAAAGAAGCTTCCTCTTCCTTCATTACTCCAACGTGAGCAGCAGCCCATTCTTTTGCAACTCTTAAATATTCTGTCCTTAAGTTTGAATTATTAGATAATAATTCTAAAACTTTTAAATTTTCTAGTCTTGCATCTCCACCTAATTTTGCATAACCACTAATCATGTTTAATAATTCTTGATGAGTCATGTTGTCTTTAAATGGAACTCCCAAAACTTTCGCAGCATATCTAGCTAAACCAACTAATGGATCACTTGGCCAAACTTGATCTGGTCTTAATTCTCCAACTACAGCTGTCAATCCGTTATTTACTGTAGCAATTCCTCCTTTAAGATTTGTTACTACTCCATCTGCTTGTTTTGTAAGATCTACAAATGCATTTTGGTGATTTGCTACTACTTCATTTGCATGTATTTGTTCAGGTGTAAGAGCTACGCCACCATTTATTCCGTTAACTTGGAGAGCAGGTCCATTACCAGGTAAAAAGTATGCTAATCTTTGAATCCCTGCAGTAATTCCATAAACTCCTAGTGCACTTCCAAATGACTTTAAAGCTTGTGCACCTCCCATTCTTATTGAAGATTTTATAATTCCTTTATTATTTGAGCCCATCGCCTCAATTTCTCTTTCAGACTGATTCATCGCTATTTCAAAGGCAGGTACTCCTGGAAATTTATACCCCATAATTCCACCTGCTACTAATAATAATCTCGAGAATGTTTCTATAGCATTCATTATCATTACATCTTTACCATATTTGGCGAAGTCTGCTCGAGTTCTAATATACATATAGAACTTTCTAAGTACTGCTACTTTTGTCATTAAATCTTGTAACTGAGCTTGAGGCATATTCTCTAAAGCCGGTGCTACGACTGTAGGATTTTCGATATCCCAATTTGTTCCCCAATTTATTCCTAAGCTTTGTAATGTTGAAAATAATTCGTCTTCTCTTTCCTCAATACCAAAAGTTGATTCTAGTGCTTCATTCTTTCCTAAATTACTATATGTAGCAAATAATCTTTTTGCTTTTGCTCTATCTTTCGATTGTGTAGTTGAAAACTTTCTATCTATATCTAAGTTTCTAGAATAAAATTTAATTAATCCTTGCTCTCCTTTATTTGCTGCTAATTTCACCTCAATAAAATTCCTTAAAGCGGCACTCATTCCTCCACCAAAAGCGGCTGCGGCTGCGGCACCTATTGGATTAGCGGCAACAAATGGCAAAGCTCCAGCTCTAGCTGCAGCACCAATAATAGGTCCAATTGAAGCGATTCCTAAACCAGATGAAATTCTTTTAATCTTATCAACTCTACTTTCTTTTTCTACAACACTTGTAAAAGTAGCTTCCTGTACTTGTGAATCTATATAATTATCGAGAGATTGAAGAATTGCTTGATTAGTAATATTATAAGTACCTAATTCTTGTCGTAATTGATTTCTTAAGCCATTTGCATCAAAAGTATCTGGTGGCCCAGCAGTAATTGGTTTGTTGTTTATTGCACTAACTAATAGTCCTGTTCCTTGATTAGACATACTTTTGTATTAATCTACTTTTATAAATTTCTTTCTTTGATCGTTATATAGTGTCCAAGAATTTTTTAAACCTTCCTCATCCTCATCTTGTAGATGTTTTCTTAAATCGGAAATTACATTCAAGAAATAACTTGTATCATCTGCTTTTCTATCCCCTATGTCTTTCTCAATATCATTTAATTGATCTAGCAATGCTCCTTTTTTAAACATATAAGCTTCTTCTTCAATTATGTTCAAAAGATTAGGCATTAGCTTTAGTGATTCAACTTGAAGAATTTCAACATCAGTTTTGTTATCAATCATTTCTAAAATGTAATCTAATTTATCTTCAGATAGATTAGATTCTTCAATTCCACGTTTAATTGCTTGTGTAAGTGTAGGTAAGAACATTTTCGCCATGTACTCATCTTTTTTCTTGTCGTCAAGAGAAAGACCTAAAAGGTCGAAAATTTCTATATCTCGTAAGAATCTTGTCATTTAAAAAAATCCACTATCAGTTAACGTTATTAGAGTACCAATCGCTAAGCGTGACAAATTTAATCGGACCTCTGTCTATATCGTATCTGAAATTGGAAACCGTTGCAAATAGATTCTCTAAACTTTCTTTTCCAGTTTCTATCCATTCTGGACTTGAAGAATAAACTATTAGTTTTGAAGTATTTGAAGATGTGTTGGAACTGTAATTACTAGTAAAATTATCCATAATTTCTTCTTTGGAACTAATGTAAGAATCACCACCATTTATAGGTATTTCTACAAGAGAATCTGTAGATTGACTAATACTATTCTTATTTGAAGGTGATATTAAATAAGGTTGAGTAATGTTTGTGACATTCCAATCTTGTAACATTTTATTTTCGCCGAGTTCAATCGGTTTTATTGAAGACGAATCGTATAAAAATCCCGTATCCTTTACAGCTCTTAAGTTTTCTTCGTTAATAAACCAACCTCCAGCTCTAAAACCTTTTGGTGCGGGTAAACCAGCTTCTATTATTTTTTGTTTTCCCCAATTTAATATTTTTGTATATTCATCATAGTTGTAGACTGTTCCTGGTATATCGTAACCACTTAAACCGTTATCCCATGTTTGTTCTTTAAATTTTGCATCTACTCCTGCTTCTTCAACTAAATCAAATTGAAAATGTAAAAGCATATCAATTTCATCACCATTATTATATATTCTGTTTTTTAACCAATTTAAAATTTCTTTTTTTCTAGATTCTGGAATTTTTAAATTGATTAATGTTCTAGGACTAAAGAAGTGAGATAAAGGAACTTTGTATTCATCTGCAATCTTTGCAACATTTTCTAAGTTTTGTTTTCCAGGATCTATTCCTTCCCAGTCTATAGTCCATGCAATGTAAATAGGTTCGCTAACTATAAATTCTGTAGTGTTACTTCTAATAATTTGGTTATCTGTTTTTCTAATAACAAATAATTGATGAACA
>JBDSRX010000010.1:0-34021 GCA_039929105.1 Candidatus Dojkabacteria bacterium | reverse complement strand
TTGCTATTAGAATTGTAGGTTCTGGAAGTAATGTATCTGGAATAACCGCCATAGATAATGCATAGGAGTTCATCCATTGTTCTTGTGATGCGTGATGGTCTAAAACTCTTCGATAATAGTCTAAAGGTTGTTCGTCGGGTAAAGTGTCCATAAGGATATATCTATTATACATAGAATGAAAATATATTGCGAAATTTTTTAATATTGAATATAATACTTACGTTTACAACGATATAGGTTCCCAGCCTAAGGAGTAAAGATGAAAACATCTCTGAGAAGCAAACTCAGGCAAGAAAAGTTTTGCAGACTGTAATGCAGTCATTAAGTCTTAATTTGTGAGAATTAAGAAAAGTAAGGTGGTAACACGGAAATCCGTCCTTGCAGAGAAATTACTATTTGTAGTTTTACTGTGAGGACGGTTTTTTATTTGTTTTTTATATTTTTATTATGAAGTATTCAAGATTATTTTCAAAAACTTTAAAGGAAGTTCCTTCAGATGAGGTTTCAAGAAATGCTCAGCTTTTAATTAGAGCAGGCTTTATTCACAAAGAAATGGCTGGAGTCTATGCATATTTACCTTTGGGTTTAAAAGTAGTAGAAAAGATTAAACAAATAGTAAGAGAAGAAATGAATGCAGTTGGTGGAGAAGAAATTATTATGACAGCTTTACAAAGAAAAGAACTTTGGGAAAAAACAGACAGATGGGACGACGATAAAGTAGATGTATGGTTTAAATCTAAACTTAAAAACGATACTGAAGTTGGATTTGGTTGGTCTCATGAAGAACCAATTTCAGAAATGATGACTAAATACATTAAGAGCTATAGAGATTTACCTGTATATGTTTATCAATTCCAAACAAAGTTAAGAAACGAGCTAAGGGCTAAAAGTGGAATTATGAGAGGAAGAGAATTTGTAATGAAGGATATGTATTCTTACACAACTTCAGAAGAAGAGCATAAGAAGTTTTACGATGCTACTATTGAAGCTTATTTAAAAGTATTTAAGAGAGCTGGGTTAGGAGATATTACTTTTGTAACTTTTGCATCTGGTGGAGCATTCACACAATTCAGTCATGAATTTCAAACTATTACAGATGCTGGTGAAGATATTGTATATTTGGATAGAGAAAAGAAAATTGCTATTAACGAAGAAGTTTATAACGATGAAGTTATTGCTCAATTAGGAGTAGATAAATCAAAACTTGAGAAAGTAAAAACAGCTGAAGTTGGAAATATATTCAGTTTTGGAGATACAAAATCTAAACAATTGGATTTAAATTATATTAACGAAGCAGGGGAATCTACTCCAGTTATTTTGGGGTCTTACGGAATTGGAATTACAAGACTTGTGGGAGTTGTTGTAGAACATTTTTCTGATGATAAAGGAATTATTTGGCCAGAAAATATTGCGCCATTTAAAGTGCATTTAGTTGGATTAAACCAGGAAGATGAAGTTATAAAAAAAAGAGCAAACGAAGTTTATAAACAACTAACTGATGCAGGTGTAGAAGTTCTTTTTGACGATAGAGTTGAAGTTCAAGCAGGAGCAAAATTTTCAGATGCAGATTTAATTGGAAATCCTTGGAGAGTTGTAGTTTCTAAGAAAACTGGAGATCAAATTGAAGTTAAGAGAAGAGATTCACAAGAATCTAGTTTAATGCCAGTGGAAGATTTAATCTCAAAACTTAAGTAAGGTTAACTATGTAATATAAACAAGAGCACAAGGGTTTCACGACCTTAGTGCTTATAGTAAAAAAATGCTTCCATTTTGTAGAAACAAACTGCTAGAATGCAAGTAGTAATTCACTATAATCATTTATGGATATGAGAACTAATCATCTTTTAATTCAATTTTAATACAAGGCCGATCGCGGCCTTTTTTCTTTTAATTTCATATTATGAACAAAAATAGAATAGGTGTTGGGAATCAATGGGGAGAAAAAGATTGGGATGACATGGATGATACAAGCGAACAAGACAACTGGTCTGCAAATATTCCTAACAGAATTAAGCTAAACAACGTAATGGTTACGCCTAAGGTAGAGTTTAGAGATAGTCATAATCGAGCTATTTATACAGCATATATTGATGAGATTGCTATAAATTTCATAGTTGTTGGTGAAAAAGAGATTGTTGTCATTGATGATGAAAGGGTTGAAGAGATACTTAGCCATAAAAAGTTTTATACACCTCTATGGAATGAAGATGAAAATGGCCACATTTATGCCGAAATTGTATATTTCAATTTTCAGTGGAGAAGACCGACTATTGTGGGTCAAGATAACTTAGGAAGGCCTATTTATAAATTCCAAGCAGAAGGTGATAGAGAAGAAACTGTCCATTTTGTTACTGATCCTACTGGACAATTAAGATTTGTAAAAATTACAGACGGAACACTTAGAGAACTTGAGATGTCAAAAAAAGACGGTCAAGGTAGATTAATTTTAGAGGCTTAAAGTTTAATAGTCTCTAATGGTTGATATCTAGGGCCTTTAGAAGTCATTACACTTTCAATAAATACCATTTCTTCCGCTATAAATGGTGCTGGCGGTTGGATATCCATAGTTTTAACTAAATCTGAAACTTCTTTTCCAGAACTTCTTGTTGCTGTAGGTTTTAATCTTGCAAGAGAAATATGGAAGTCGTTAGTAAATCTAGTTTTCCATCTAATTGTATCTTTAAACTTTAAAGATCTAATTAATAAAGAAATATCTTTAGCTAATTCCTCTATAACATCGTCTTGTTTAATGTTTGCAATAAGATATCTAGGATCTGTTTGTCTAGCAAAGCCAAATTTTACAGACTCAATTTCAATTGGTGGTTTTGGGTATTGGCCTTCAAATTTTTTGAATAGATCAATAATCTCAGCTGTATGTTTACTACCAACATTTGGACCAATAAACTTAATAGTTACCTGAATATGATCTACTGGTATAGGTTTTAAATTTCTTTTCTCTTTGTCAAAATGTTTATATACCTTCGCAAAGTAACTCATGTACTCTTGTGGCGGATATATTGCTAAAAATAAACTCATTACTTTATCGTATAAATATTAAATCTTCCAACAACTTTATCTGGTTCTACACCTTTAAATTTGAAGGTATTAGATATTACCATACTTCCGGGTTTCATTTCAGAGAAAAGCTTTTCCTTAATCTTATCCATGTGTTCAGAAAAAATATAAATGTATGCAACATTGTAGTTACTAAAGTCGTGCTTATTAAAATTTTTATTCAAAACTTTACCCTTTCCAGATAATCCTCCAATAAAAAGTCTAAATTTACTCAACAGAGTTAAAAATGGATTGTATTCAAGTCCGTCGGCTGAATATCCTTGTCTGGCAGCCCAAACAACAAATCTTCCATCTCCAGAACCTATGTCGACGAACTTAACATCCTCTGGTAATTTAATCTCACCATCTTTAATAAGCTTATCTAACTTCTTAACAGAAGAAGGGTAGAAAGGAGTTTGATTTATCCAAGAAACTATCAAAAACACAGCAAATACGACCAAAAGAATTTGGCAGATTAATAAACCGATAAGACCAATATTCATAGAATTAAATTAAAATAATTAAAGTAATGAAAGAAATTAAATAAATAACAATAATGTGATTCTAATTTCTTCATTATTTTCATCCTTTCATTTATTCATTATGGTTATCTACCAGAAAAAATACAAATCACCCTTTTAAGATTAATATTCTCTTTTATCTTTAAATAACCTGCAAGTGAAAGTAGAGAGGTATAAGAAACTTCTTCACTTCCTTCCGATCTTTCTTCTAAATAAGATTTTGCCTTTTCAATTTCATCGTTTGAAATAGCTAATGTTAACCCATTAGTTTCTTTTACTATCTTATTTATTTGTTCTTCTCTTAAACCAACTGTATCTACAATAGCATCTGCTAAAGAAATCTCTCCACCCGTCATTTCGTCTTTACTTACAAATGGATGGACTTGTCTAGTTTGACAAACAATAATTCTTGGCATTAAATATTCTTTTTCTAATTCTAAAAATAATCCCTCAGTCATTCCCACTGCTGCAGTTCCAGAGGAAGCAGGTACAAATATAGCAATATCTTTATTTACAGTTCCTTCTTTAAATTCTTTAAAACCTTTAACTGTTTTACCAAGCTCAATTCCTAAAGACCAATACCCTTTTACAATATCGTTATCTAAAGATATTCTCATATTAGGGATACTTTTTTCTGCAGAAATTTCAATTGCAGTTTTTTTAGGATTAAACGCAATATTAAGTTCATGCTGAGTATCCGCCATTAAAGTCTTAATTAAATTAAGCTTATTTGGAGCTATGGCTTCAGATACGACACAATCTAACTTAAACTCGGGATATAGAGTGCAATATTGTAAAAAGCTAATTAAAGCGTTTCCAGAAGAAAATAAAACTCCTTCTTTCACACTATCTTGCTTTAACTTATTAATTTTATAAGCAGTTCCTCTATCTTTCCAAGAACCTGTTGGATTTAAATCTTCTCTTTTTAAATGTATTGGAACACCCTCATCTATAACATCAACAGGTGTTTGAGCCTCATCTAAATGCATTGGTTCGAAATCTAAACTTATGCTGTCTTTTATAATTTTATTATCCCAGATGGACATACAGTAATCGTTAATTCAATAAAGTAGCTAAATTATTATGACAAATTTATGATAGAATAGTAAGCATAAATATTAAATCTATAATATGAACGATGATAAAAACCCGGAAGAAGTAACTGAAATCGATACTGCTCCCAAATCTGATATTGCAATTGTGCCTCACGATGAACATACTCATGCAGCGGTTGGTGCTAACAATGATGATATTCCAGAAACTTGGATTAAATTAGTTGATGGAAAGTTTATATGTTCGGAATGTGAAAATGCAGTTGAACCAGAAACCAATACTATTGAAGGAGTTGTAAAGGCAGATTTAGATCAAATTAAAGCAGACTTAAAACTTTATCCAACAAAAGTTGTTTATGGGATTTGCCCTGTTTGTGGAATGGAGTTTGTTTTCAGATTAAAAGGAGATGACCTTTTCTTAGAACCAAGTGACCTTGAGAAGTAATTAGGACGTAACACGGCCTTTTCCATATATTGACCTTACCACCGTATGTCATCATTTAGCCCTCCTTAATTGGAGGGTTACTATTCTCATTTGTGTGGCAGTTAAATAACTGTGAGGTCATTGCGAGCGAAGCGTCGCAATCCCATAAGTTACAAGAATGATGGGATTACTACGTCATCCCGATGAATCGGGATTCCTCGTAATGACAAGCAATTATTAAATAAAAAATGCGACCTTGCGGTCGCCTCACATTACTTCATTATCTAGTTCTTAGGTTGGACAGCTAGTGTAATAGATTGAACAGGTTTTCCGTCAGTATCTTTTACTTCAAGTACAACAACATTAAGTTCTCTATCTCCTTTAGAAGCTGTAATTACATATCCGAAGATATTACCCTCGTTTTCAATAGTCCAGCCTTTCTTTACAATTTCATTCTTGTAATAGTCTTGGACTGCTCCAGCAGCTGCAGTTGAAGATAAACTTGCTGAGTAACTGTCAGTATCGTTTTTTACACCAAATACAATTCTTGCACCTGGGTAAATTGGAACATCAGATGGGAATCCAGATGGGAGAGTAGTTGAATATAGATCGTCAGTACTACCAGTATTTCCAGTTGATCCAGTATCTGGAACTGAATTGAAAAATCCTGGAGTATAATATCCATCATTTTGTGCGCCTCTTTTATATAAATAAATTGCTCCAACGATAATTGAACAACAGCAGCATAATAACAATAGCACTACAATAACAATAATCATTTTTTTACTATCTGATTTCTTAACAGTTGTAGTTGATGTTTTAGTCTCTGCAACAGGAGTCTTTGGAGCATCAGCTTCCATTTTTGTCTCTTCTGCCATTTGTTAGAATTAAAAAATATATACTGAACTTTAAATGAAATTGGTATATAAATCAACTCGATAAATATTAAGCTACATTGACGAGATAGACTTTCAGACATATAATTATATTGATCGCGATGCTGTTTATTAAAAACTTCAACACGAAATTTATGGTCCACTGATTCTTATGCCCCGTGGGGTATATGTAAGGTGAGCGGATACTCTTCAAAGGAAGTCCGAACTACAGTATCGTGGTCAATACTTCGCGGTATTAGTACAGTGGTAGTATGTATCCTTCCCAAGGATACGGCACGAGTTCGAACCTCGTATACCGCTAATTAAAATTACTATAAAGTATATTTATTCTTCCTTTGATTTGGTAAATTATTTAGTAATAATATATTTTATTACTCTTCATTATGGCAGAAGTAGAAACATCTTTTGTTTTACCTCAAGATATGGATATTCAAGTTGAGACTATGTGGGGAAATATAGAAATAAGCATGATAGACAATAATTCATTATATATTTTCTTCGATTCTTCAGAGTATATCGAAGAGGGTTGGTTTCAAGAAGGTGGTATGGAAATTCCATTTGATAAAAATAATTTTGAAACTCTTTTAGATAAACTAAGAACAGTAATAAACATTGCTATTGAAGGAGGTCTTTACAATAAAAGTGGAGGCTTTGATGTTCAAGATAAAATTTTATCTGCATTAACACAATACGGATTTACTGTTTCAACAGATTTAGACCTTACAATGGATGAAGGTTAATTATGAATAAAGAAAATAAAAAAGTACTAATATTATCATTCCTATTTATAGCTGTTGCTTTTGCAACCAAAATTCCCTCAATTGCAACTCTAGATCAAGATGTTTCTTTAAAGTTTTATAACTTTCTTAATTCAGAAATAGTAACTGGATTTTTTAATTTAATTACTACATACACAATAGTAATTTCTGTTATAGCTATTGGCGTTTATATTTACTATAAATCTAAAAGTATTTATAAATTAATTTTATTCTTAGCGTTAACAGTTGCACAATCATTAATCGTAAATCTTCTTCAAATAATAATTCAAAGACCTAGACCATTTACTAATAATGAGTCAATTGTTTACCTTGGAAATAACTTACCATTAGCTTTTAGTTTTCCAAGTGGTCATTCAACGTTTGCTTTCTTCTTAGCATTCTTTATAGTAAAAATCTTTAGACCAAGCAGGTTATGGAAATTCACAATATTTTTAATAGCAACTTTAGTCGTTGCATCTCGCGTTTATCTTGGCGCACACTATATTCTCGATGTTCTTGGAGGAATTATTCTAGGAGCTCTTTTGGCAAATTTCTTCACTCTATTACTTTCCAAACTAAAACTTCAACTCCCATAGTTTTTTGATACATTTGTGTTCCAAAAGTTTCTGGTAGGATGAAGAACGTATGGAAGAAATCACAAATCTAGAACAATTAAGATTAAATATACTTCAATCACTTCCAAAAGGATTTGAGCTTATCGAGCCGAACGAAACATCAGGTCCTATAAAGATAAAAGATACAGAAAAAGGAAAAATTTATTTAGTTTCAGTAAGAGCTTATGTAAATGAAACAGGAGAAAACCTTGCTCCTCTAGAACTTACAAATGAAGAAACTGGAGAAAAATATGAGCTAACTGCAACATCCCCTGATGAAACAGGTATAAGAATCTTTAAATTAAAAAATTTAAGCACAGGTACTGAAATTAATCATGAAATTAATTACTTTGAATTCAACAAAAAGATTTCTGTGGCTAATTTTGTTGCTTGGGTAGGTTCTAGAACTTCAAGAAGTCCAGATAAGTATGCGGATATAGCAAAGCAAATTCTTGATGACAACGTTGATACAGGAAAGAAACTAACAAACTTCTTTGTAAAATATGGTCATGCATCAGTTGCGGGTATGGCCATTATCGCAATGGGTATTGATAATGTCTCAATATTCACAGCATTAGACATGTTTAACGATGAGAGTATAGGTGATGGTCAAGAATATTCGACTCGATATGGTGAAATTATATTTGTAGTCCCATCATTAGAATATTCTGAAGATTTAGGACTAACTCCAGAGCAAGTAGATGAAATAAATTCACTTGTGACAGAAATTCAAACATTTGAAGAAGATAACTTTAAAAAATGGAAAGAAAGAGTACTTGCGGTGCACTCTAAATTTGCTGAAGATAATGCAGAAGTAATTGCGGAATATAATAGATTCCAAGGAACTAAAATTAAAGTTGATGACAATCTTTTATTAGCAAGAACGTTTGATGTTATTAGACAATTAATTCCAATGGGGGCAAAAACAAAGTTCTTTCTAGTTGGTTCTGTTAGAGTTTGGAAAGATATGATTACTCAGTTACATGAATCTCCTTATACTGAGCAGAATAATATTGCTAAAGATATTGATATGATGCTTAAGATTGGAAGTAACAAAGAAGTGAAGGAAAAGTTAGCCCCTCAGATGGTAGATGCAGGATTACTCAGTTACAGTGAAGGGAAATTTACAATAGAAGAAGCTTTGGAAAAATTAAAAACTTATTTAAATGAAGTTCCGGGTTTTGATGCTGTACTTAATAGCAGAGAACTAGAACCAAAACTAGCTGTTAAAAACAAAGTAAGTTTAATAAAAGATCTAGGGGATGATTCAGTTGCATTTGAATATATTCTTACGCTTTATCCAAACATAGATCTATTAGAATTAAAAAGCTTTTTACATTTATTACCAGTTCATTACAAAGAAAAGATTGGAGACATTATATTCGAATCACATGATCATCATAATTTAATGCACACAATTGGAGATGTACGTTCACATAAAATATGGATTATCGAAGGAGCAATGTCAGCTCTAAGAGATTTGAATAGGCATAGAGCTTGGGCAAGATTTATGGCTATATTAGAAACCAAGGATATTGATGCAATACTAGATGATGGATTTAATGATAATTTTCAAATGAACAATGCAGAATATTTAAAGGAGTTCAGAGCAGAATGGAATGAAGATTTTATAGAACTTTATAGAAAGATTAGGGCATTAAACAACAAATTGAAAGAAATGGGAGCTTCTGATGAAGTAAGAAGAAATCTTATTATCAAAGTATTACCTCTTGGTCATCAGACAACTTTAATGATGAGTGGTCCAGATACACAAGCTGCATATATGATTGCTAGAAGAACAACTGATGGTGCTGACTTTGCATATGCAAATATGGTTGAAGAATTAAATAAATTAAACAAAGCTTCGAACCCATATATGAGGAATTTCCTAGGTAATAGAAGAATGCCAGATCCTAACAACCCAATATCTTTTGCAAGTAGGACTTAATTCTACTTCTTCTTCACCTCAACATCTTTATAAACTCTACTTCCAATAGTCTTATTCTGACCTTGGTATTTTCCATTATAAGGCTCATCCGCTTTTGTAGTCATTTCACAAATTACAAATTGTCCAATTCTCCTTCCAGCTTGAAGCTTTATTGGTAAAGAGTTTGCGTTGTAAAGTTCTAAAGTAATCTTCCCTTCAAATCCTGGATCAACCCAACCAGCATTTTGAATAAATAATCCCATTCTTCCAATAGAACTTCTACCTTCAACAAATGCTGTTAAGTCTGATGGAAGTTTAATATATTCCTCAGTTGTTGCTAAAACAAAAGAGTTCGCAGGAATAGTTATTGTTTCAGAATTTACTTCTCTATATTTAATAGGAGAATCCATTTTAATAACATCCATTAAAATATCGTCAATTACTAAGAAGTTTGCTCCAAGAGTACAATCTACAGATGCGGGTTGGATAGAGTTCTTTCCTAAAGGAGTAATTACTAAATCACCTTTTTTAAGTCGCTCTTTTATTGTTTTGTCTGATAAAATCATAGGTTTAATTTAACTGCCTAAATCTAACATAAGTAAATTTGCACTACAATCTGCTATAGTTTTGATAAGCGCTTAATTCATTTTTTTGATATCATTCTAAGTATGAATACAGAAATGAAAATGGTTAAAAAAAGAATATTATTTATACCAATTATTCTTCTAATAGGATTAGTTGTAATTACGCTTTTATTAATAAATTCTACCCGAAATATAGAAAGCAATCCAATATTTATTGCACAGCCAAAAGACTTACTTACATCTAATGAAATCCTTTTTGAGAACCTAAATACTATTTCTGGAGACCAAAGACATCTATCTTTTGTAACTGCAGAAGATTATGGGATGAAGTCGAATAAGATTTGGATTACAGATGCAGATGGTTCAAGTCCTATTATTGTAGGAAAAGCAGATGGAATGAAATTTGTTTCAAATCCAATATTTAGTCCAGATTCTAGAAAACTTAGTTATATAAAGACATATCCTTTCCAAATTTGGGTATACGATATAGACACTGCAATTAATAAAAATGTAGAACCAGACGATAAGAAATTAGAAAAGTACTTAAATCCAAGCCTAGGTTATGGAGGAGAAACTTACTTTAAATGGAAAAGTAATAATGAAATTGAATTTGAAAATAATCTAGTTTACCCAGCCCAAAGATATACCATCAATATACAAACTCGTGAAATAAAAGAATCTGGAAATGGGGAGAGCACCAAGCAAGCAATAGTAGATGTGCCTCTAACTTCACAAAGAGACGATTTATGGGGTAATAAAATGTTAGGTGGTTGTGATAACCAAACAATAGCAACAGCAGGTTGTGCTGTAACTTCAGTTGTGATGTTATTAAAGTCTTTTGGATACGATACTAATCCAGATAAACTAAATACTTTCTTAACAAATAATGATAATCAAGGTTATGCAGAAAAGTGTGATATCAAATGGTACGCAGTACCTAATTATGTAAAAGGAATTCGGCTTGTAGGAGCATTCTTTTACGAAAAAACATTTAAGAGATTAGATTACGAATTAGAAAAAGGTAATTCTGTAATTATTGGGTTTAATAGTGTTCCTTTTACAAATATTCAACACTGGGTAGTAGTTACAAAGAAAGAGGGGAATTCATATAAAATTAATGACCCTTGGTCTTTAGATGGTAAAGAAAAGACTTTGGATGACTTTGGTGGGAAGTTTGACCATCTGATTGTTTACGAGAAGACTTCTTGATATTACCACCGTTAATATCTTGTGGGAGTAGTTCATTCATCCAAGTTACAGTACTCAATAGATAGGCCAGTAAATTATAAGTACGAAATACGAATGAAGAAATCCAAAATAATACCCATTAGCGTGACATTTTCGAGTTTCTTCATTAGTGCTTCGGATTTATTGAGGAAAGGCTAAGTAAAAGAGTAATTAACTCTGATTAATGATTAACTGGTAGGAGAGGAATATAGGTAGGCTCTTCCAACATAAATCTAAAGTTCGCACTGCTCACTAAGATTTATAGCTGGTTCATAAAATTTGCGGGACTAGGATTCGAACCTAGATAGGTGGCTTCAAAGGCCACAGTCCTACCATTAGACGATCCCGCAATCTTTCTCAACATAAACGTTTCCTTTTATATATCAAACGGCGTAGTAGGTGCAAATCTGTATCTCTTCACTGCTTTGCAGTTCATCGTACATCTTTGGGCCATTAGACGATCCCGCAATACCAGTTTGTAGTTAATAGTTGGTAGTTTGTAGTTGAATGACCTATAACCTATAAACTACAACCTATAACCTAGACTGAATTATATTTAAGATAGAGCGATTTAGCAAGTAAAACCTATTCGCCAACTGTCATTGACATTATACAGCCAGATCCGCTGTAAGGTATATCAGCATTGACTTTAAGGCACTTTGTTGGTATAATCTAAACATGACAAAAAACCTAAAAGATCTAAATAGCGTTAATTTATCAGGCAAAACAGTAGTAGTTAGAGCAAACTTGGACGTCCCAATAAAAGACGGCGAAGTTGCAGATAGCACTAAAATTAAGCTACTTCTCCCAACTATTGAACATTTACAGAAAAATAATTGCAAAATTATTATAATTGCACATCTTGGAGAGAAGTTAGGCGAATATAACGATGCTTTCTCTTTAATGCCTGTTAGATTTGAACTTGGTAGAGTATTACAAAAACCAATTAAGTTTGTAAACATTGCAACTTCAGACAATTCTATTAAATTTATGGAATTTGGAGAGATTTTAATGTTCGAAAACTTATTCTTTTCTAAAGAAGAGTATTCTACAAACGCAAAAACAAGAGAAGAGTTTGTTAGACATGTTGCTAACTTTGCAGATTTCTTTGTAAACGAAGCCTACGGAGTGGAAGAAAAACTTGCAACAATCCAAGAATTACAAAAAATGTTAAAACCAGTTTATGGATTTAACTATATAAAAGAAATAAACGCTATTGAAAGATTATCTAAGCCAATTTCTCCGTATGTTGGAATTGTAGGAGGAAATAATTTAGCAGATAAACTTCCTTTATTAAAAATGCTTGCTAAAAAAGCAGATACAATTTTATTAGGAGGAGCAATCGCCTACGATTTCTTAGCTTTCAACAAAGTTAATGTTGGCAAGTCCACACAAACAAAAGGTGCAAAAGCTTCTATTAAAGAAGTTATGGATATTGCTAATAAGAAAGGTTGCAAGATTATCTTACCTGTAGACCATGTTGCTGGAAAAGAATTTGACGAAAAAACTAAAGCTGTAAAAGTAGATTCAGCAGAAATCCCAGAAACTTTAATGGGAATGGATATCGGACCAAAAACTGTAGAACTATATAGAGACATTATTGAAAATGCTCAAACTATTCTATGGTCTGGAACAATGGGTGTATTCGAATGGGAAAACTTTAACAATGGAACAGAATCTATTGGAGAATATGTTTCTTTAATTACTCCAAAAACTGCATTTAAAGTTGCTGTTGGAAAAGATACACTTTTTGCAATTAGTAAATTAAAACTAAAACATAAGAAGTTTAGTCATATTTCTACAGGAGCAAACTACTTTCTTAAACAAATAGTTTAACCTTCTTGAAGTAAGTACTGATTCTTTTTTTCGTCCGATCTTAATGGTATTTTAATAAAAACTTTAGTACCTTTATTTTCTTCGCTCTCGTATCTAATTGTTCCTTTGAGTGATTCTATAAATGTTTGTATTATTTTCAATCCTGCACCACTTCCTACTCTCTTAGCAACATTACCAGCACGTCCATTCTTTTTGAACATTATTTCATCTTGAAATTTTTGTGGTATACCAATACCATTATCCTCAATCGAAAATTCCAAATTCTCATCTATAATTCTAAATTTAACTTTTACAATTCCCTCGCCTTCGTCTTTTAAATATTTTATGGCATTACTCATAAGATTCTGCACGACTCTAACAATCGCGTCTCTATTTGTATACATTTTAAAATCCATTGGCACTAAAGTAAAATCAAATGTAACTTTGACTTTAACTCTCTCAGGCTTACTATCAGAATTAGGAGTATCAACTACTGTCTTTTTTAGAGGTGCATAATTTAGCACCAAGCTATTTGCATCTTGTTGTAAACCTAATATAACTTCGGGAAGGTCTATTATCTCAAATGCATTTGATATTTGTGTTATTGATACATAGTCGTTACTTGCACTCCTAGCAATTCTTTCTATAATTTCAAGCTGTGCTTCCATTGACTTTAACCTAGAAAGTATTTGCTCATCCATTTTATTCTCACTTACTTTTTTTATTAAGTAAATTTGATTCTTTAGAACTGTTATTGGAGTCATGAGATCGTGAGTAGCAGCGGCGTTAATAATTGTAATAAGTTCGAGAATCTTTTTTTGGATTTCCATAGCTTCTTGTAATCTTAAAGTTGCTTTCTGTAAATCATTTGTAGCAGATAATATACCTTCTTTTAAAGCTTCTACAAAAGATTCCTTTTCCATGGCTATAGATAAGAATCTAGATAGCGTATTTAATTTTTCAATAACCTCATTTGTGAATACAACAGGTAAATGGGAACTAAAGTTTATTACAGCAATTACTTTCCCATCGACTATTATAGGAATCCCAATATAATCTAAAATTCCATATAACTCATAAAGATCATTGGATTCTTCACTTTTATCCTTGTAATTAATCAGACATATTTTTTTTGTATTTACCACCTTTAACATTAAGCTGTTTGCTCTTTTAGCCATTCTTTCAGCCATAGGGCTCAACTTCTCTTTTCTATTTCTATTGATTTCTTGCTGCAGGATATCAAAATTCTTTATTGGAGTACCGTCGTATTGTTTTCTAATATCAAAATTAAATATTGTAGTTCCATCATCCAACTTTTGAGGTCTACCAACTCCAATTGTTGATATATCTGGAACAATTTCTTTTATAGTTTTCTCAATAAGTTGAAGTTGTTCTCCATAATCACTTAATGAAGTAAGTTCCTCAACATTTCTAAGCATTGCTCCTAAATACTCAGCATTATCAAACCCTTTAGTGATATCTATAGTACATCCGCTTATTTGATAGTAACTGTCTTTCTTTTGAATAATAATTTTTTGTTTAATTCTTTTTAAAGTGCTGTTAGTATCAAAACCCTTTATAACAATTTCAGTATAAAAAGGTTCCTCGCTTCCACTTTCCTCGTACTTTGTGATTAGTGCTTGGATTTCTAATACTAAACCTTCAATATCCTCAGGAACAATTATGGTTTCCAAAGTTGCTCTCTCTATTCCTTTCTCTATTTCTACCCACTCATCCATTCTGTCCCAGGATTCTAATTGTTTGGTATTCAGAAACATTATTATTATATCTTCGACATCTATTTTCTTACCAATTTCTATATTAAGAGAGTATGCGTTTGCTCCTGCTTCCATTGACATTAATTGGAATAATTCATTTGCCTTAGGTACTATTTCTCTAAAATTTAAAGCCTCTTCCTCGAAAGATTCTCTAAATCGAAATTTAAAACCTACAAATTGGCTCCCAAGCCAAAAGGGCACCATATCACAATAAATATTTGCATTGTTTTCAGATCTTTCTTGTAGTTTTATTCCAGTTAGAGTTCCTCCATCTCTAGCGACCTTTAATAAGTCTGCAGGCAAAGAGTAATTATCTGGTAGAAGCTTGAGTAATAATTCTTGTAGGTTACTGAACTTGAGAGTTTGTCCAATATTGTTTTGGAATTTTATATTTGTATAAATATTTGGATCTTCCAATAAGAAGAGCACTTCTTCATCAACGCTATGAATAAACTCATCCAGGCTTCTAATCCAGAATTCTTCTGCAGCTTCGGGAATCTCCAGACCTTTTATTTTAGGTGTAAAGTCGAAGGGAGAAGGTTCTATTGTGATATCGGTATTGGGCATTATTTAAAGTATTACCACTAAACGTTTTTCTAGGAAAAAGTATATTGCCGTTAATTAGACTTGACTAAAGTATTATATAACAAATCGAATATGATTTGAGAAAAAGTTTAAATTTACATAAATTAGTGACATAATTATTATAAAACAACGGTTAATCTT
Organism: Candidatus Dojkabacteria bacterium; assembly: GCA_039929105.1. GTDB lineage: Bacteria > Patescibacteriota > Dojkabacteria > J137 > J137 > JBDSRX01. The sequence continues at coordinate 18,645 of JBDSRX010000010.1, read as the reverse complement.
GACACATACTCGGTTTGTAATCCCTTTAGCCTATTTGACTTTCGTTTGTAAACAATGTATAATAATTATTAATTGTCATTAGTTTTTGGCACTTATTATTTTCTATGTTCGCTATGTTTGGTAACTTTACTATAACATTGGTAAATGTAATAATATACACATAATATATTAAAATGTCTCAATGGAGGCAAAAAAAGCGCTGAATGAAATCGCGCAAATTGTTGATGTTGAAGTAGAAAAAATCCTAAAAGAAGAGTCAAGAATCTCTAACGATATTTCCCCCATTATTAAAGAACTTTTAACAACTTTCCCAGTTGTTTCTTTTGGCGGAAAAAGATTAAGAGCAGCCTTTGTATACTATAGCTACATAATGCATGGAGGTAAAAATAAAGGAGAGATTAATAAAGTAGGAGGAGCAATTGAACTTTTACATTCATACCTTCTAGCCCATGATGATGTGATGGATAGATCTGATATGAGACATTCTAAACCAACAATAAATAGATACTACGAAGTCTATTCAAAAATGCAAGGGTTTAGAAGACCAGAAGCAGTTCATTTTGGAGACAGTATGGCAGTAAACGCAGGAGACATTCTTTGCCATATTGGTTTAGATGTAATTACAAATTCAAAATTCGAATCACATAAAAAATTAAAAGCACTTTCTAAAATTAACTGTGAATTTAAAGATACAGGTTACGGGCAAGTAATAGATGTTTATGGAAGTGTATTAAAAACAGTTAGAGAAGATTATGTAATGCAAGTGCATTACTTTAAAACAGGAAAATACACATACGAAACACCACTTCATGTGGGAGCAATACTTGCAGGGGCAAACGATAAACAATTAGCAGCATTAACTAGATATTCAATACCAGGAGGAATCGCATTCCAAATTCAAGATGATATTTTAGGAATGTTTGGTAACGAAAAGAAAATTGGAAAAAGAGCAGATTCAGATTTAAGAGAAGGAAAGAAGACACTTTTAATAGTTAAAGCATTAGAAAAAGCTACACCTGCACAAAAGAAAAGAATCGAAGAGTGTTTAGGTAACCAAGAAATTAATTATGATGACCTTGAAGATATTAGAAAAATAATGATAGATACAGGTTCTTTAGAATACTCTAAAGATGTAGCTAGAAAATTAGTTCTAAAAGCTAAAAGAGCTTTAAAAGATACAGAAGATTTGAATTGGAATAAGAAGGGATTAGATTTCTTAGAAGCAATTGCAGATTATATGATTACAAGAGAATACTAGGATTTGTATTGTGGCACAATGTTTCAGAACTATAAATATGATATAAATCTATTAAACTATATTTATAAATATAGTTTTTTTATACTTTAAATATACAATAATAAATATTTATACTAATAAATTTAAAAATTAACACTGTATTAAAATACAAATTTAATGAATAAAACATATTACGAATTAGGACAAAAAATAAGAAACTTTAGAAAGAGAGCTAATAAAAGCCAAATGGATTTGGAATTAGAAATCGGTGCGTCTCCAGGGAGTTTAAGTAGAATTGAGAATGGAGAGGTTAATCCTACTAAAGAGACATTACTTAAGATAGGGAAAGCACTTGAATTAAGTACTAGCCAAATTGCTAGTTTACAAGATATTGAAGTACTTTCTCCAGAAGAAATAATGAACGCAATCAATACTTTTACAAAGTCATTAGATGAAAATGAAATAATTCGTAGTGCAGTAGATATTTTATATAAATTATATCCAAACTATAACGGAGCAGTTTTACTACTCGTAGATGAAGATAATATCAATATATTAAGAGCAAGAGCAGTTAGTTCAATGCCAGGGATACAAACTGTATTTGGGATTTTAGATGGAACAGTAGATAAGTTTCCTTTCTATTTAGATAAAATTCCTGAAGGCAATGAGGCATTAATGGTAAGGACTTTAAGAACTGGAAAAAGTTATGTAGATAAGACTCTGAGTAGTTTTTCAGAAGGCGCAATGAGTAATAGTATAGTAGATGCAGCAGCCAAGGTTTTGGGTTTTAAAATAGGAATTACATTTCCTATTGAGTATAGATCTGGAAGAATAGGTGTAATGTTTTACACAAAAGATGTGGATGAAAATTTTAGTGAGTATGAGCAAAAAGTTCTAAGGCTTTTAACAGATCAAATAGCTATTGCTGTTAGTAATGCAAGATTATTTAAAGATTTAAAACATTCTAAATAAATATGCTTAATCCAGAATATTACAAATTAGGACAAAAAATAAGAAATTTTAGAAAACGAGCTAATAAGAGCCAAATGGATTTAGAGTTAGAAATTGGTGCGTCTCCAGGGAGTTTAAGTAGAATTGAGAATGGTGAGGTTAATCCGACGAAGGAGACATTGGTGAAGATAATTGAAGTTTTAAAGTTGCAAAATATTGAAGCTGCTACATTATTTAATTTAGATTTAAAAGAGCTTCCAAATGTTGTGAGACTAGCAAGGAAAGTAAGTAGCAATCTAGATCTAGATAAACTTTTGCAGGATGCTGTGAATGATATAGCTTTTGAACTGAATTTACTTGGAGTTGTAATTTGTCTTAAACATGGAAATTTCTTATATGCGAAAACATTTACACAAAGTTGGTATACAAGATTAGTATTAAATATTATTCAAACAGATTTTAACAAGCTATACCTTGATATAACCACACCACAAGCTCAGAGTAACAAATTCTTAGAAGTGATTAGCACTGGGAAGCCATTGATAAGCGAAAGACTAAGTGACTTTAGCAGTCCACCGCTCCCAAAAGCATTAGCAGATTTATCACAAAAAGTATCAGGACATGTTTGTGCGATTGGTTTACCTTTGATTGCAGATAAGCAAGTAGTAGGCGTAATAATGTTTACAAAAGGTTATGTTGATGATTTTAAAAACGAGCTACCAATCCTAGAAGCTTTTTCAGAGCATGTGGCAACAGCTGTTGTAAATGCACAAAAATATGAAAAATTAATAATGAAATTAGAAAAAATTAAAAAAGAGAAAAATGATAAATAAAGAACAATACGCACTCGGCCAAAAAATAAGAAACTTTAGAAAAAGAGCTAACAAAAGCCAAATGGAGCTTGAATTAGAAATTGATGCCTCACCAGGGAGTTTAAGTAGGATTGAGAATGGAGAGGTGAATCCGACTAAGGAGACATTAATGAAACTAATTGATGTTCTTAATCTGAACTCAATTGAAGCATCAATAATATTTGGTATTGAAACAACTAATATTTCTAATATTTTAAGTATATCTAAAGATTTATACGATTCTAAAAATATTGATGAAATTCTTCAAAAGTCTGTAGATGGGATAACATATGAATTAAATTTACTTGCAGGATTTATTACATTAGTAAAAGAAGATAGATTATTTGCTCAAACTACAACAAGAAATTTGATTACTGAGGTTGCCTTAAAAGTAATTGGAGTGCCATTAAGTACACTATCAATTGACATGAATAATAATGATAATTTAATGGTGAGATGTGTAAATACAAAGCAGATAGTCATTAATAGTGATCATACAAAATTTTTAGTACCAGCAATAAGTAAAGTTATTGCAAATATTACTGTTAAGTTAACAGGTGCAAAATCAGGTATTGCATTGCCAATAATATTAGATAATAATGCCATAGGTGCTATTTATTTTGGAAAGAATTATATTGATAATTTTGAAAGGGAGATTCCAATACTAAAAGCATTTACTGAATATATTGCTTCAGCAATTAAAAATACCATATGATTAGAAAAGAATTTGAAATCCTCGTAAGATTTCTAAAAAATGATATTTGGGCAACCATTATACCGGGGATTGTAGTCACATTAACTTCATTTATAAATTCCAATTTATCGGTAGAAAAACTTCTGATACCTTTCCTTTCATCTTTAATATATTTCTTTTTTTATGAATATACTTTTGTCCTTTCGAATCAAATTGGAAGTATAGAAGAAGATAAGATAAATAAACCTTTTAGACCATTACCAAGTAATTTAGTAACAATAAAGGGTGTAAGAATAAGATTAATTCTTTCATCTATTTTTTTTGTATTAATAGCAGTACTTTTTAATGTAGGCATCTGGGCAATAGCATGGGTATTAATAACTTACTTTCATAATGCTGTAGGTCATAAACATTGGATTACAAAGAATCTAATATCGATGTCATTAGGCATTTTTGTTTTAATTGGAGCAGGATGGGAAATTATTAAACCTATGGATAGTAAAGTTATCTTATGGGCAGTAATAAGTTCATTCATTTTAGGCTGCTGTGCCGTTATTCAAGATTTTAGAGATGTTAAAGGAGATGAATTATTTGGAAGGAAAACTTTACCTGTAGATTTAGGTGATAAAAAAGCCAGAATCATTGCATCTTTTATTTGTCTTACTTCTTTTATTTCTTTTACTATATTGGCGAATATTTTAATTATCAAAAATATATTTGGATATTTTTTTTTGATATTAATTTTTATATTTTATTCAGTCATTGTCTTTAGATTACTTAATTATAGAGATGACAAAGCTGATCACAAAACATATATGATCTTATTATATTTATTCAATTTGATTTTGTTGAGTGGACTAGTATACTTATAAAAGTATTACAAAATAAAAATGTTTAATCTCTTTTCAAAAACAGAAAAACTTCCAGATGATTTAAGTCTGCTTAAAAACCGTGTAAATGATTTAAACCTTAGGCTGGAGGCAATTGCCGAGGTTAATAAATCATTAGTTGGAGTTATTAATCAACAGAAAGTTTTCGATTTGATAACTAAGAAATTAGCTCCATCGATCAAAATGAATTTCCCTTCAATTTGGATCTATAATGAACAGAAAGGTACGGTAACTCTTACAAGTCACAATATACCTTCATCTATAAGATTTATTGCTGAACAAGCAATTGGAAGAAAAATTGAGGACTTGTCATTTTCAAAGGATAATCCTGAAGAAAATAACAGTACCTATTTTAAAGTCATTGAGACAGGCCAACCTATTTATAGTAAAGATCTCTATCAACATACAAGACCATTTTTGAATGAAGGAGTAGCAAAAACATTAGAAGTAGTTTCAGGAATGAAGCTTGCTGTTTCTGTCCCGATTATTGTTGAAGATAAACCAATCGGAATTTTAAGTGCCATTTGGCAAGAAGAAGTATTGTCTAAGGAAGATGAGCTTACATTATTTACATTTGCTAATCAAATTTCAACTGCAATATATAATGCGCAACTATTTGAGCAAGTTGAAACTCAAGTTGCAAGTTTATCAATAAAGAATCAAGATTTACAATCTTTATACAACCTAACTGCTCAAGTATCAAAATCTTTAGACCCAGCTGAAGTTGCTCAAACTGCGGTAAATTCTATTCCACAAGATAAATTTATTGTTGGAGCAATTCTTGCAGAACATCAAAAGGAAGGAAATATTTTACAAAATATTGCTCTTACAGAAAATGCTACGTATTTTGCGGTTACAAAAATTATTGATGATCCCAAGAAATATAAATTAGATATCGATGCAGAGAATACTCAATTTAATTTGGCTGTTAAAGCATTTAAGCAATCAACTCCTCAGTTCAGTAATTCCTTAAAAGATTATTTATCGCCCTCTTTACCTGCACCACTAATATCTGCAGTAGAAAAGATACTACCACTAAAATCTGTAGCTTCTTATCCATTAATTATTAGAGGAGAGGTAATTGGAACATTAAGTTTCTTAATTAAAGAAAAAACTGTTGAAGAATTAACTGAAAGTGAAAAACAATTATTAGGTACATACACTTATCACATTACTATTGCTTTAGAAAATGCAGAACTTTATAAGCAACAAAAAGAAACTCAAGCAAATCTTGAAACTGCATTATCTGAAGTTCAAGCATTAAGACAACACGAACAAGATATGATTGATATTATGGGTCACGAATTAAGAACACCTATTAGTATTGTAAGAAATGCATTAGGAATGTTGGAATTAGAATTAAAAAATACTGGAGAAATTAGAAAAGATAATCTTGCAAAATTCTTAGATATTTCTATGGAATCTGCAAGAAGAGAAGTTAAATTAGTTGAGACATTATTATCTTCTGCAAAAGCAGATAGTAGAGGATTCCAACTAATATTTGAAAAAGTAGACTTCTTAGATGTAGTTAACGATTCTCTACAGTTCTTTACAAGAGAAGCAGAGAAGAAAGGATTACAAATTAAATATACAAAACCAATTGAAGAAATTTTTGTTTATACAGATAGAACAAGAATACAAGAAGTTATGGATAACCTTTTAAGTAATGCTGTTAAATATACAGAAAAAGGTTTTATTAAAATTAATGTAAGAAAAGAAGCAGATTATGCTTGGATTGAAGTTTCTGATACTGGAATTGGAATGAACGATAAAGATTTAAAGAGTATTGGACAAAAATTCTATAGAGTAGATCAATATATGGATAACGGTCCAGTTGGAGCTCCTGTGGATAAACCAAATATTATAAGACCAGGAGGAACTGGTTTAGGACTTTACGTTACATTCAGTCTTGTAAAAGTTATGGATGGAAAGATGGATGTTAAAAGTCAGATTGGAGTTGGTACTACATTTGCATTCTCTATGCCTTTGTACAAGGGTCAAGAATCTAAACAAGAACAGAGAAAACCTTAAATTCTTCGAATTATCTTCATTTTATATCAAAAAATCTCCATTTTCTGGCGTTATTTGTATTGCGGTACAATGCGCATCCTATAGTAGATTGGTAAAATCTGCTAAATCTTATGGGATATACCCTAAGAAATATTTGTACTTGGAGGTACAAAGAAGATGGCTAAGAAACATCAGACAAAGCCGGGCGCAGATGGGCACCAGACAAAGCACAGCTATCCGGGTCAGGATGTGAGACGATCACATGATCGCGGGAGTGATGGCGTGAAGCGTAACGACCATCAGGTTGATCAGCATACTGGTCGGAAACTCACTATTTCCACTGGTAAGGTGACAAACACCAAGCATGAAAAAAATGCGAAACAAGGCTCAATTGGTGACTGGTTTGGTCTCGGCGGCGGGATAAAGAAGTAAAACTTCTTAACCCAGATGTAAAATGGTTAGCCAAAGTCAGTTATGTGGATAGTATATCGAAAGTATACAACTCCTTTGTAGTAATACAAATCTTACAGAAGAACATAACTGACTTAACCATATTTAAGTTATAATTACACTATGGAAAAAGAAGAAACAAAATTAAAACTAAATAAAATAATAGCAGATTATTCTAATGGAATAATTTCAAGAATAGATCTTAGAAATCAAATGGCAGAATTAGAATCTTTAGATGAAGAATTACAAATTTTTATTAATGCACTTAAAGTTTGGTCAGTTAAACAAGATGAAGAAGATTTTAGTAAAACTAGAACTTTATTAATAAATTACTTTAGAGATAATGACGAACCGGGCCAAGAACCATGGCAAGGCTCTAGTTTCCAAAGAATTGTAAAAGAATATCTTATATCTCAAAACTTTGTAGACGGATCTACTGAAGACAAATTTAAACCAGTAATTAAAGATCTTCTAAAAAAATATTTTGAAGACGAAGTATCTGAGTTTTTTATGAATGCTGTGACTACAGTCATGATGTTTGAGTTCACAAAGATTGGATACAATATGAAAGATGGTGTTCTTTTAACAATAATGGATGATATACAAGATTGGGATATATTCTGGAAAGAAGATGAATTTACTTATATAGAAACTGATTTGAAAGAATATTTAGAGCATGACACTGGAGATAGAGCAATGAATCAAGATGAGTACTACGAAAAAGCGATAAAACCATACATTGAAGTTAAAAATAGGGCAGATAAGGTGGGAAAGGAAGTAGGTTTAAATAACGAACAAAGACAGACATTTAGGAATTATATAATTCATAATCATATTCATGAAATTTCTGATGAACAACTTTTAAAGAAGGCAAAAGAATTATCTAAATTATAAATATTTGAATTAATGGACAAAAGAAACTTTATTCTAGAAAAACTAAAATCTTATAAAGGTATTGATTCTCACGAAGAAGCGATGCGACTTGAAGTAATTTCTTTTATAGAAGCAAATGAAGATTGCTTTGAGAGAAGTTTAAAAATAGGTCATGTTAATGGAGGGGCTTGGATAGTAGACGAGTCATTCAAATATACTTTGCTGACACATCATGCTAAGTTGGATAAATGGTTTCAATTAGGTGGACATTCTGATGGGAATTGGAATACTTTAGAAGTAGCATTAAGAGAAGGTCAAGAAGAATCGGGATTAGAAAGTATTCGTCCTCTAAATGTTAGAATCTTTGATATTGACATACATACTATACCTGCAAGAGGTGAAGAAGCTGAACACAATCATTATGAAATCAGATTTATTTTTGTAGCAGATAAGAATGAATCCTTAATTAAATCAAATGAATCTAAAGATTTATCATGGATAGAAGTGGAAAGGGTAGAAGAGTTAAATTCTGAAGAAGCGATGAAAAGAATGGTTAATAAAACTAAGAATTTAAAAATATAAATGTCAAACCCAGATTTTCATTTAGATCAAAATATTCGAATTGATAACCAAAGATGTGCAGGAATTGTACTTAATGGAGAATCTGTACTTTTTATGTATAGAAAGAAAAATGATAGAGAATTCTATGTAATTCCAGGTGGCCATATGCAAGAAAATGAGGATCCAATTGAAACATTAAAAAGAGAAGTAATGGAAGAAGCCTCAATAACTGTAAAGAATGTAAAATTAGCATTTGAATTTAAAGATTATTTAAAAGAAAACTTTGATTATTACTATCTGTGCGAGTATCAAGATGGGACTTTACAATTAGGAGGAGAAGAATCTCAAAAAAACTCACCAGAAAATGTATATGAGATTAAATGGGTAAAGTTTTCTGATATCTCAGAATTAAATATATTGCCTAAAGCAGCAAAGGAATGGATACAAGAAACTTTGGTTGAAAAAAAGTTAAAGTTTTAAATAATAAATATGAAACCAGGAGAAATACCACAATCATACAGGGCAAGTGTTGCAGCTATATTTGTAAATAAAAATAAAGAGTTTTTCTTGGTTCAGCAACCAGGATTTAGAGAAAACGAGTGGGATTTTATAAAAGGTGGGATGATTCAGGATGAAGAAGAGGAAGATACTTTGAAAAGAGAATTAAGAGAAGAACTAGGAAACGATATTAAATACAAAATATTAAGAAGAAGTGTTTGGAATATTATTTATTCTTGGCCAAAAGAACATCAAATCAAAAAAGGATTTAGAGGCCAAGCAAGAGTTAGCTTTTGGGTTAAATATATCGATGGTGAACTAATTCCAGGTAAACAAGAATTAACAGCAACTAAGTGGTTCAATTCAAATGAAATGGAGAAAGTGTTAAGAGATTCAAATACTGGCGAACATGATATTAAAATCTTTTTAGAAGAATGGGAAAAAATACAGAAAGAATTTGAGTCTGAATTTTAAATCGCAACCAGAACAAAGAAAATGTTACTCTATCCACTCGATAACATTTAATTCGGGCCACTCTTTTGTATATCTTTCAACTTTCTTATAGTACACATCTTTAGTTATCAATTTCTGATTTGGTCTAAGTGTCATTGAAAGAACGTCTTCTAACCCATAAGGTGCATAAATTTTTAATTCATTCCTAACCATCCTAACCCCAATTGCAGTGGATGTTGTAGGCCAAGTATCAATTGCATCCTCGGTAGATTTATACTGTGGAATTATTTTACCAAATTTTGATTCGTACCATAAATGCACTCTTGCTTCGTTTTTTACATCTACATTGAAACCATTTAGTAAGTTTCTAATTCTAAGTTCAATTTCTTTCTCAGATTCACCAGAAAGGTCATTAGGATCGTAATAGACAATATCAAAATCTTTAATATTCTCGAAATTTGATCTTTTAGTTAGATTGTTCCAGACTGTTTGAGCTAGTGCACCTGCACCCAAGTAACATTCCGGTAAATTTAAGTACTTAATTACAGCAAGAACTTGTCTTATTTCTCTATTAGAAAGAAGAATATCACTAAACACTTTTTCCTGTTTAGAAACATCAAGTGGAGTCTCCATTTTAAATCGCAAACAACACCGCAGCAACAGAACTACTTACATTTAAACTAGCACCTTTTCCATACATTGGAATTAATACAGCTTTATCGCAGCTTTCTAAGGTAGTTTTTGTCACCCCAAAAACTTCACTTCCAGCAATAAATGCAACTTTATCTTTTCCTTCTAAATATTCAGGTAAATCTCTAACTAAAACATAATCGTCTGTTAGTTCTATAGGCATAATTTCGAAGCCCTCTCGCTTTAGATATGTGATTACTTCTGAAGTTGACTCTTTATACTCCCAGTGTACAGAATTCTCTTTAGAACGCGATGCTTGTCTTAATTCTTTTCCAAATGGCGGTCTATGAGAGATTCCTGTTAGATAAAGCTTGTTTACACCAGCTGCGTCTGCAGTTCGGAACATACTTGCTACATTTCTAGCGTATTGGATGTTTTCTAGTACTAGGATAATCTCTTTTTCTCTTTTAAATTGTTTTGTAATTGCTCTTTTAACTTCGTGCTTTCTAAGTTGTTTCATTTTCTTTAAAATATTCAAATAATGATTTGCTGATATAGTATAATAACATAACTAATCGTTATAAGTTGTACGTATTACGTTTAAAAAACGTATAACTTAGAACGTAGAACTTAAAACTTCTTTATGAAAACAGCTACAAAAATAATTGCATCACTTTTACTAATAATCACATTTCTTATCGCTTGCGGTGTTTTAATGTTTGGAACTATGGCGGGATTGTTTTTACATACTTTCCAAGTATTTACAGATAAAAGACCAGTTGCCAATATGACTATCAGTGAGCAGAAAACAGATGAATATGGAGAGTATGCAGATGTTTCTTTAACAATTATAAATAGACAGTCTACTGCTTTAACTTGGGCATTATTAAACAATAAGTCTGACTTTAATGCAGAATTACCAGTGCAGCATTTTAAAGTATATGGAGACTTTGTTTATGTAGGTGGACCAATTGTAAGGTTTAACGATAACTTAACTCTTCTAAATTTCCAAACAATGTTTAAACTTGTTTCTCTTTCTGGAGAATACAAATTTGATTTAACAAAAGAAAAGAATAGACCAGACCAAGCATTTTCAAAATTTCAATTCAATGGTGGTTATGATGACTGGAAGCCACTATTTAATAATTGGAAGCAAACTGGTATACTTGGAGACGTGTATAGAGGTATTGTTCAAACGACTACAGATAATGAAGTTGGAACAGATATTATTGGAAGATCAATTGATTATACAGTCTATATAACTAACGGCGGCTTTCAAATAGAAGTTGCACGGTAACGGTGTTGTAGCCAAGTGGTAAGGCAGGAGTCTGCAAAACTCTCACCGCGAGTTCGATTCTCGCCAACACCTTATAGTAAATTCTTTATTCCTACACAAACTCCCCACTGATAGAATATAGTTCATATTTAATTTCAACAAATATGAATCCTCAAAATAATGGTCTAAATGAAGAACAACAAGTGCTACTTCAGCAAATGTATAACTCTTCAGAAGCTGTTAAAGCCTTCGAAGGCGGAAACTATTTGTTTTTTTCTGGTGCTATAAAAGCAGTATTAGAGCAAATGGTGGGAGTTCTGCCTGCTGGTGAACAGGTTCATATTTTAGATCTAGGTTGTGGAGGAGGAATGGGGGGAGTCATTTGTTGTAAATTACTTGAAGAACTAAATCTTATAGGAGATTGGACTGGAATTGATATTGCAGAAGGAATGATAGCGAATGCGGCTTTGAAACTAAACAATGAAGAATCAGCATCTATATATACTGGAAACTTTAGAAACCCTACAGAAGAAATGCAAGAAAATCTTTTTGGTAAGCATAATTTTATAATTGCTTTTGGAGCAGGGGATGGAATGAAAAATTACTATGCACATATGAACGATATTTTAAAATATGCTGCGGACGGAGCAACTATTTTAATTATTGATTATATTAAAGGAAGTTATAACGAAGTTTCTTTAGGGGATTTAGTATCACAAGCAAGACCTACTAATGCACATGCCTTAGGTAATGGAATTGCAGGTCAAATCGCTAGAACACCAGCAGAGTTAGGTATTACAAATACATCAATGCTATCTCGTGCAGTAAGAAATCCCAAAGCTTCCCTTGCCTTTATAAAATTAGGAGGAAAAGAAAGTGGATTCCCAGCATATACTTCTGGGATGAATACTTTAGGAATAAAATCCTTATTAGAATTTGCAATTATGGCTGATGCAGAAGTTGCCTCTATGTCTAATAAAAATTTACCATACAATCCAATTATCTTAAGGTTTGTAGCAACACCTAAAGTTAAACAAAAGGTAGTAAATCAATTGAATGAAAGCTAAAACAAAGATCCCGCAACATGTGCGGGATGACATAAACGAATTTCGATGAATAATTACTGAATATTAAAACGGCAAATCGTTAGGATCGATTTCATCTTCTCCTGCTGGTTCTGCTTCTTGAGCTGCTGGTGCAGATTTAGATGCTTTTGGTGTATAAGATCCACCTCCAGATGGTGCTCCGTCATCGTTAGATCCTTCGAATCTTGAGATTAAGATAACTCTATCTGCAACAATCTCTGTTTTGTATTGCTTCTTTCCATCTGCTCCGTCCCAACTTCTAGTTTGAAGTCTTCCTTCGATATAAATTCTTGTTCCTTTCTTTACTCTTTGTCCTAATCCTTCAGCTTGATTCCATACAACTACGTTGTGGAATGCTGGCTCGTCTACCCATTCTTCTCCTTTTTTGTATCTTCTATTTGTAGCGATACTAAAAGAAATTACTGGTGCTCCTGCTGGTGTGAATCTCAAGTCAGGGTCTTTTGTTACGTTACCCATTAGAGTAACTCTGTTTATGTCTCCGAACATATGCGTTATTTAAAAAATACTATTTGAGGATATTACCTTATTTTTCTAATTCTGTAATTGTACCGAAATACAAAAAAGATTGTAAGATTATCTTAACATTTATTTAGACCTTGACCAATATGGGATTAAGTTATCGGATACCTTTATTATGAAAGGTTATTCCTTCTACCTTTTCAAAGATTTCTTTTAATTGCTTGACGTACTTAGGGTCTCTTGTAATAGCTTTTCCATACTTATCGGAATATTGCTTAATAACCCAATAGCTTATATTATTTTGACCTTCATAAATATGAGGGATTGTAATATACATACCTTCATTAGGTTCAACACTTGTTATATTTTCTAATCCAGATCCATAAATAATATCTTTAGGATCAATATGTAATAAATCTACTACAGCCCTATGTTCAAGTCTTCCTCCTATCTTATTCGTTTGAATATAAACATGGACTTCTGGTGGGTCTTCTGTCGGGTCCTCAGTTGCAGTTATGGGCATTCTAAAGATATTATCTTCCAATGTCATTTGAGAAAAAATCACATCAAAAAACTCTTGAGAATTTAAAAAAGGAAATCCATTTCTTATATCGTAATATGGTTTCTCTCTAAATTCTTTTATTCTTTCTTCTAGGCTTAATTGTGCTATTGGGGTTTCGTTCATATTTATTTCGCACCAATATAAACTATTTCAAATAAAATCTTGTCTGGAGATTCGAACATTATTTGATAATAAGTTTGAGATTCATCTGTAAATTCTGTTCTATGTTTTGGAGTTCCAAACTTCGTCCCGATTCCTTTTTCTTTTAACATTGCTGTAATCTCATCAACATTTTTAAGTTCATCTACTCGTAATGAAATATGGTTTACACCAATATCATCATAATCTTGTTTATTAGTTCTTTCAGTATCAACAAACCAAAGATCTCCATTAGTTTTACTTTTAAATCCAAATACATCTTCAATTTCGAAAATTGGATTCCATCCCATAAAGGAGAATAAATCTTTGTAGAATTGTTTATTTTCAAATTTTATATTTGTTTGTAGATGGTAAAAGTATGAATTCATATGATTATTTTAACTAAAAAACTCAACTCCTTGAATTCTTTCAAATATTTCTTTTAATTCAGCTATGTATGCCTCATCAAAAGTGATAGGTTTATCGTATTGATCTGAGCTCGTCTTTATTACCCAAAAACCAGTTTTATCTTCATTATTAAACTTAAATGGTACTTTAATGTAGAGGCCATTTGTTGGTTGAGTAAATCTCATTTGTTCAATGCCAGATGCATACTTAATATCACTTGGTGAAATACCAAGCTTTTCTATTAATGAACTATGTTGCATTTCACCTTTGCTAGATGGTTGTGTTTGAATAAAAACACCTTTTTCTGTAGCAATAATTGGCAATCTAGTAATCTGCTGTACTCCCATAAACATATTAATATAAAGAACTTCAAATAACTCTTGTGAAGTTGAGAATGGGAATTCTTCTGAAATATTATAAAACCCCTTTTCAATAAACCTTTTATAATTATCTTCTAAAGTATTTAATTGTATGTCAGACATAAGATAATTTAAAAGTTATTGAAAATTATATCAAAAAAAAGAACGAAGCGGCCCGTTAGGGCTCGCTTCGTTTCATTCCTCCTCTCCTTTTAAGGAGAGGGTAGGGTGAGGTCTATTGCGGACTCTCGCGCTAGTGATCTTCGCAATTCATATTAATTTTACTTCTTTAATGAGATTGCCACGTCCTCATTTCATTCGTCCTCGCAATGACTTCGTCAGTTCCTAATTGCTTCTATCGGACTTACTCTAGATGCTTGTTCGGATGGGCATAGTATCGATGAACTGTTAAAGAAAATGCCATGAATATAGAGCATATTTTCTTCATCTATTTTTCACAATGTAGCGGTATAATTGGGATATGAAAGTATTAATTGTAGAAGACGAAAACTCAATAAGAGAAGTAGAGACAGCATATTTAAGCCATGCAGGTTTCGATACTGTTGAAGCAAAAGATGGAAAAGAAGCTTTGGAAATTTTCCCAAAACATAAATTTGATCTAGTAATCTTAGACATCAACCTTCCAGAGATTAATGGAATTGCAGTGTGTAAGAAAATTAGAGAAACATCTAATGTTCCAATAATTATGGTTACCGCAAGAGTTGAAGACATAGACGAACTTGTAGGCTTTGAATGTGGAGCGGATGACTACGTTAAAAAACCATTTACACCGTCTGTGTTAATAGCCCGAGTAAAAGCTTTACTAAAAAGAATTTCCGGATCTAAATTAGAGAATAAATATATTTCTATCGATCCAGAAAAAATGACTATTACAATAGCAGATCAAATACTTGAAGTAACAACAACAGAATTTAATATTCTTTACACACTAATGAAAAGTCCTGGAAAAGTATTTACAAGATATGAGATTATAGACAGAGCTTACGATAATAGCTTCGATACAGATATATTAGATAGAACAGTTGATGTTCATGTTAAAAATTTACGAAAGAAATTGAATGTAACTAAAGATCTACCAGAATTTGTAATTACTGTTATTGGAAAGGGATACAAATTCAATGACAGCCTTTAAACAAACTTATGAAAATATTTCAAACATTAATGTTCAAAATTACAGTAGGAATAGTGTTTGTTACAAGTGTGACTCTTGTCTCGATTAGTTTGTTCGCCTTCACATCTGCTCAGAATCAATTTCAAGAATCTTCTACAAGGCTTGTAGCTCCAAATGGAGATATTATTTTTGTTAGATCTACACCTCCAGTAACTTTAGAAAATATTAGAAAAGACTTCGGGGAGAAATTAGAAAATTCAATTGTTACAGGTGGTATTGTAGGAATTTCAATCGCTCTAGTACTTGGGCTTTTCTTCTCTATAATAATTACAAAACCTATCGAGAAATTAAAAGAAGGAATTGCACATCTTAGAAATAGCCATTATAAATACAAAATTGAAAGTACTGGCGAAAAAGAATTAGACGATGTGATCGATGAATTTAATACTTTAACTACAGAGCTTTCTGCACAAGAAGAATTAAGAAAAGATTTAATTTCAGATGTTTCTCACGAACTTAAAACTCCATTAACTTCAATACTTGGTCAGGTACAAGGTATTAGAGATGGTGTGTTTAAACCAGACGATAATAGATTAGAAGTAATTCAAAAAGAGGCAGAGAGATTAAGCAGTCTGGTAAACCTTTTACAAGAGTATACAAAATTAAGATCTAAAACTTTAAATATAGAAAAGAAAGATATAAATCTTAATGAACTTGTTGAAGATATTGCAAAAAGCCACGAAAAGGTATTAGAAGAAAAGAAAATGAAAGTAATTAACAATGTTTCTAAAGAACTTAAAGTTCATGCTGACGAATTGATGCTTGAACGAATTATTCAAAATCTAATTGATAATGCGATTAAATATTCTAAAGCAAAAGAAGTAACTGTTTCAATAGAAGATAAGAAAATAATAATTTCCGATAACGGTGTTGGAATTCCGGAAGAATCTATTGGAAAAGTATTTGAAAGATTTTATAGAGTAGAGAAGTCTAGAAATAGAGAAACAGGGGGATTGGGTCTTGGATTAGCTTTAGTTAAAGAAATGGTAGAGGTACATGGATGGCAGATTAAGGCTATTAATAATGAGAAGGGTGGCGTGAGGTTTGAGATAGAAACAAAGTAATCATCCTGAGCGAAATCGAAGGATCCCGAAATTTACATTTTCTTCCAGGGCGGCAGAGCCGTTACCATCGTCAATTCATCCTCAAGCTTATCATTGTTTGCTTTACTCCCTCCAAGTGCCATTGCTCTTTTTGCAATCAAAAAGAGCTGTAAAAACTTCTGGGTAAAAGTACGTCCAAACCATTACGTGGAAGTGGACCACTACTTTTACCCAGACCCGATATCGTAAAGTTAACTTAAATTTGTCAGTTTGCCTTCTGATAGTATAAAGTATAAAATCCTTCAAATTTAATTTTCATATGAGTAAAAGTACAATTTATAAAATTATTTGTTTTGCTATATTAACTTATCTATTTCCTTTACTATTAGGCTTTATAGAAGGTTTTTTTTGTATATATATTTCTATTTTTCATGAAATAGGCAGGGCTACCTTTGGGAGTAGAGAAATAATGTGGGTAGTACTTACACTTTTTTCAGCTAGTGGAGGTTTAATCTTGAATTTAATCTGGCAAAAAAATGAAAAGGAAGAAAATGAAATACATAAGAAAAAGAAATTAAGGAATAAACTGATTTTAGGACTACAACAAGAATTAGTTAGTAATTTCAATTCAATATTTAAAAATAAGCTTAATTCCTCTATTGAAAGTACATTCTACGACGAAATAAAAGGTAATATGGATTTCATACCAGATAAACCTCTTTTTAACCACGTAATTACAATTTACGCTATTGCTAAAGACTACAGAGTTGCTCTTGAATTATATAGAGACAATCATGAAAAGTTGACCGAAGAGAAGTTTAATTCAATGCATAATCTATGGTTATTTTTAATTGAATTAAATTTAGTAGATTCTGAAATGCTAACTGAGGTTGAGAAGAGGTATCAAAGCATTATCCAATTAAGAAATGGTCAATTAATTACTAATCCGCCTATGAATGAGGATCAACGAAAACGGACATTGAACAAAAAATATAAAGATAGTATTGAGTTATTATCTACTTTTTATTTCAAACTTAAAAAGAAATCAGAGTTTGTATTAATTATATATTCTCTTGTGGTTGAGATTATTGTAAAAGAAGATCAGCTTAAAAGCTGAAGTCTTACCACATAATATCTTCTTTAGACACGTGTACTTACTACCAATTACATGCTTGGATAGAATTTATAAACACCATCTTCTAATTTTAGATTCCCGGGTAAATTATCACCATATCGATTATAAATATAGTTTACTTTGAAATAGGAACATTCTTCAGGAGATTTATTACAATTGGGAAAAGTATACTTACTTATTTTAAATATATATCCACTACTAAAGTATTTTCCTTGTGTGGCATATAAATCGCTAGATATTTTTTGTCTTTCCTCAAAATTTACTGACCAATCAAAAGAGATACCTCCTTTTGGATATATACCTTTTAAATCAATATTATAATTACTAAAAAAATATATAGCAATTACCAAAATTATACTAGTAATTATAACTACAAGAATTTTTTTGTTTCTAAAATGACTCGTCACATTGTGGTTTTTACAATATATTTACCATTCACATCATTAACCAAGTAACAAGCTTCATTATCACCAAACCAGCTTGTAAATAGTTTACAAGAAATATATTCGCAATTTACTGCTAAATCTCTCCCACAGTAAGGTGATCTCGTTAATGAAAGCTCAATACCAGGACCTTGTATTATTTGCATTCTTACATTCTCATCAGAGAGCAAGTCTTTGGTAATTTCAATTTGTTCTTTTAAACTAAGTCCTTTAAAGTATAGTTTTGGACGTAATACTAAGTATATGCTAGATATTACTATAACAATCAATAATGAAATTAATATAAATTTTTTATAATTTACTTTTCTCATTACAAATTAATGTCTTTTAACTACATCAGTCTTGAAAATACTATCGTGTAAAAGTTTCTTCTCGTCTCCAAGATAAGGAATTAGTAAGAGAATAACAGCAAGTCCACCTGTAACG
>JBDSRX010000009.1:0-7770 GCA_039929105.1 Candidatus Dojkabacteria bacterium | reverse complement strand
AGCAGACAAAGTATCAAAGATTGTTGATTCAATCAAAGAGTTAACTGTTGTTGAAGCTTTTGAGCTTAAAAAAGCTCTTGAAGAAGCATTTGACGTTAAAGCAGCTAGCCCAATGATGGGAATGGCAATGCCCGCAGCAGGAGCCCCAGTTGAGGCAGCTGAGGAAAAGACTGAATTCGATGTAATCTTAAAAGCAGTTCCTGCAGATAAGAAAATCGGAATCATCAAAGTTGTGAAGAACATTACAGGATTAGGCTTAAAAGAAGCTAAAGATCTTGTAGAAGCAGCAGCAGTTAGCCCTAAACCAATTAAGGAAGGTGCTAAGAAAGAAGAAGCTGAAGAACTAAAGAAACAACTAGAAGCTGAAGGAGCTGGAGTTGACGTTAAATAATTCAATCTGAGCTTAGCCGTAAGGCGTAGCGAAGATAAATGAATTATTTAATCCCGATAGTGCAAATCTCTGATTTGCTAGCGTATCGGGATACTAGATTTATTAAGAAGACGACCAAAAATCATTTAATTATTTTTTGAATGTGAGGTCGTCTTTTTATATCACTATTAGAATAGACTTGTATATTTTGTGTTTATAGGCTTTAATTATTGAAGGTTATAAATTAGAAGTTACTAATAAATATATGGATGGACTATGGAATTTATTGTTACAGAGTGGACTAAACTCCTCTTCTTTAGATCAGGTTAAGCATTTGTATATTGTTATATTCATGCTTCCTGTTGTTGTAACTGTTATTAGTATTGCTAAATACGTAATAGGATTGAGAACTTTAAAAGTATATATCCCTATTGTTATTACTTTTGCTTTTTATGAGATTGGGTATAGATTAGGAGATGATAATCAATTAACTTTCTTTAGAGGGATAGTTTATGGATTGATATTATTTACTATGTCTTTCGTATTCTCTACTATACTATACAAGCTTGTACAGAGATTTAGATTACACTATATCCCTAAACTTTCACTTATACTTACTGGAGTTGCAATTAGTGTTACAGTGCTTATATTTATTATGATTTATTTCGAAAGAAATATATTCTTAAACGTTGCTCCATTTGTTGTGGTTATGATGATTGTGATTGGAGAAGAATTTATGGCAGTATTAGCAAAAAAGAACTTCCTATATACATTATCAATTACAACTGAGACTTTATTAGTTTCCTTAATAAGTTTCATAATCATATCTTTGAATATTATCCAAGATGCTGCATTCAAATACCCAGTAATAATTATTGCTATAATTTTATTGAACGTATTTATAGGTAGATTCACTGGCTTAAGAATAAACGAATACTGGAGATTTAGAAAAATACTTTTAAAAGAAGAACCTAAAACAGATGATAAACCTCAGCCTACTGTTTAAAAACAGAAAACAAGTCTTAGGTAGAAATGAACGTCAGTTAGTTTACATAAGGCAGAATAATAAAAGAAGAAGCGTAAAGATCGCTGATGATAAGACTCTTGCAAAAAAGATCCTTCAACAGAACAATATTCCTGTACCAGAAAAGATAGCAGTTATTAAGTCTAAGGAGGCTCTGGAGCACTTCGATTTTAATAACCTACCACTTAGCTTTGTAATTAAACCAGTAAAAGGAGTTAGAGGAAGTGGCGTAGATATTTTCTACAATAGAGATAAAGAAGGTAAATGGATTAGAGCTGATAAGTCTAAAGCTTCTCTCGAGGATATTAAGGCACTTTGTATTGATATTATTGATGGTAAATACTCTCTTTTTAATCAACCCGATGTTGTACTCATCGAAGAAAGAGTTAAGGCTCATAAAGATTTTAAATATTACACTTACAAAGGAACTCCCGATGTAAGAGTTATAGTTTTCAATAAAATCCCTATAATGAGTTACATTAGATTACCGACTAAAGAATCTAACGGAAAGGCAAACCTAGATCAAGGAGCAATTGCTGCTGGAATTGATATGGCAGTTGGCAAAACTACAAACTCCATTATTGGGAAAGGTACACCTATTGAATATATGCCAGATACTAAGTTAAGGCTATCAGGAGTTAAGATACCTTATTGGGACTTAATTCTTAAGTATGCGGTGGAAGCTAGTATGGCTACTGGATTAGGTTTTGGAGCAATTGATTTCTTAATTGATAGAGATAAAGGCCCACTTATTGTAGAACTTAATGCAAGACCTGGATTATCAATTCAATTAGCTAATGATGATGGAATACGATGGAGATTAAGAAAAGCTAGGGGTATAAAAGTTAAGTCTGTAGAACAAGGAGTTAGACTTGGCAAAGATCTTTTTGGAGGAGAAATTGAAGAGGAAATTGAAACTATTTCTGGTAAAAGAATGATTGGTATTACAGAAAATGTGTTGCTCTACTCAATCGATGGTAAATATTCTGAAGAAGTTAAAGCAAAGATTGACACTGGTGCAGATAGCACAAGCATAGATACTGAACTTGCTAGAAGGTTAGGATACGCAGATGTTATCGATGAAATGATGAAGAAAGAAATCCCTACAGACCTTGAGAGAGATGCAGGTATTGAATTAATGCATAAATTAGCTGAAGAACTTAAACCGAAATATCCATCTTTAGTTGATATTGATTTTGTAAAATCTAGTCATGGTAGTAGCATAAGACCTAAAATTAAAGTTAAAATAGCTATAGACACTCTTGAATATGAGACGAATGCAAATATCTTTGATAGAACCAATCTTGAGAATAAAGTGATTATAGGACGAAAATCACTTGGAAAATTTCTAATTGACCCTTCTAAGAAATGATAAATTTGAATATTATTATTGAAAAGCTTCAAGAAGCTGAAGTTGAGAAAGCTTTGGAAATAAAAGATATTTGCAAATACATTTCTTATTTAAATTTCTCAGTAGAAAAAGCACAAGAAAATATAAACATAGATCCAAACGAAGTCGAATCATTAAAAAAGAAAGTTCAGCAAGGTAATCTACTTTATTTCTCTGCAAAATTGAATAATAATATTGTTGGGTATTTAGGAATGGATATTATTGAAAGCATTTTAATGATAAGATCTCTCTTTATTCATCCTGATTATCAGGGGAAGGGAGTTGGTAGCAAACTTTTACTAAAAGCAGATAAAATCGCTAATAGTAATAACTGTTCTAAAATTTCTCTAAATGTAGTTGAAGACAATTCTTTAGCTATTAAGTTTTATAAAAAAAATGGGTTTATTGATAGTGATAGTTCTACTTCTCCATTAAACTTTAACGGTCAGGAGTTAAAAAGAATAAATTTAGTTAAAGTAATTTAAAAATGGAATTGATTGAATCTGGAGAAATAAAAATTGCAAATATTGATACCCACGAAGATATTTCAAAAGCTTATGAGGAAGGGGCTGATATTATTCTTTCTAGTACAGAGTTAGAAGGTGCTTTACCCTACCCAACTAAAATTAATTTTCAATTAGATACGCCTTCAGATCTTAATTTGTTCTTAGAATCTTTTGAGAGCTCGAAAAGAAGCAGTATTAATAAAAGGATTCGAGAAGTAGATAATCTATCTGAGGCTAAAGTAATTGAAAGTATTTCATTAGGAGAATTTGAAGAATGGCTTATTGGGTACAACAATTTTATTGCTAGCTTACCTCATGGTAATAATAATATTCCAGAAGATTGGTTTAATACTAACTCAAGCAAGCATATAGGAATCTTTTTATTTGAAAAGAATACTAATAAAATAATTGGAGGAACTTTAGTTAAAAAGTTTAATGATTCATCTAGATTATCAATGTCTTATGCATGGTATAGAGATGATGTTAGACAGGCTGGAGGTTCTACAAGAATAGTTACGGAAGTAATAAAATACGCAATCGCTAATGAATTTAAGTTAGTTTCTTTTGGACAAGATTCAAATTTATATGGAGGTCACCTTCCAATTGGTCTTATGGAATTTAAGAAATCTTGGCAAACAAAACCATCAATAACATCTAATGCAGAAATACAGTATGCTATGGTAAACCCTAATAGTACAAAAAAGTTTTGTTTTTATTCAGGTAAGACAAGTGAAGAGTTATTATTACAAAAATACAATGTCTAAGAAAGTAAGCATAGTAATTCCATACTACAACGGAAGAAATTATATTGAGGAACTTATTAATTCTATCAGAATTCAAACCTACTCTATCATTGAGACTATAATAGTTAATGATGGATCTAATGAGGAAAATTCAACATTTATTGAGGATTTAATAAAAAATAAATATGCTGAGATGCAAATTCAATATTTAAAGAAAGATAATGAAGGTATCTCAGATACTAGAAATAAAGGATTAGAGATGTCCACTGGAGAATTAATTACGTTCATAGATCAAGATGATTCACTATGTGGAAGATATAGTATTGAATTTAGAGTTGATTACTTAGAGAAGAATGAATCTGCAGATATTGTTGCTGGGTATAATTTAAAGATGGATGAACAAAGCAAGATAGTTAATAAGAAAACACCAGAAAGAGTTACTGATATTTATAACAAAGCTTGTGACTATAAGAATTTTCCTTTGGAATATCTAAATTATTATGAAGAAAGAAACAAATTATTTTTCTTTACTACTGGAGGTTCTTTAATAAGAAAGAATGTCTTAACTGATATAAGATTTAATAAAGAATTTAACCAAGTTGAAGATATAGATTTTACTCTGGAATTATTAAGAGCAAAAAGAGAATTTCATCTTTTAAAGCTTCCTATTTATATTAAGAGAACACACGATCAGCAAGCTAGTAGAAATACGCCTCAAAGTTTAGAGGATATGCTTTTAGCTAAAATTAAAGATATTAAAAAGTTATATTAATAATATGGTTGGAGAATCCGAAATAGATTTATTTTACATAGACGGAGAGCTTTCTCACGGATATGTTGATGAAGACTTAGCTACAGTAAAGAATATAAAAGGTATATTTGGGCCTTCAAATATTAGATGGGAAAAAGAGATGAATTACTCTACGCCATTGGAGTTTTCTAGTAAGAAAGCTAAACGTACTGAAAAGGCTATTGAATATATACTTGCTAATGGATACGAAATTATTGAGCAAAATCCTATAGGACAAGCGACTTATTCTGAGTGGTACGAACTTTACAAAGCAAATATTAATAATAAAGAAATAGGAGTTATTCACTTACAAGAAGACTGGCTTATAGCTAACCCTACTGTAACAAGTACAGGGTTATTTATAAAACAAAATGGGAAGATTATTGCTGGAATAATTTTAATTGAAGAAAAAGTTAAACAAAGTTTTCAATGTGCGTTTAGAGCTCATGTGTACGAAAAAGTTAAAGATTCTAGTATTGCAGAGATACTAGAATATATGATCGATCAATTCGCAATCAATCATTCATATAAATTAATAACAAGAGGCACAGATCCGAATATCTATGGTGTTAGATTAAAAGCTTCTTTAAACGATTTTAAAAAACAATACGGATTTGTTGCAAAACCTCTAGATTATAAAGGTCACTATCACCCTAGATATCTAATATTCTTTAAAGAATATGAAGAGATATTAACTTATACCTACAAGGATAAATCAGTGAATACAGACATTGAAGAGAAGGTATTTACGAAAGAAGAGCTAGCTCAGTACACATATCCAGCCTCTATTTTAGGAAGCTAGGTAAGAACTTTGGTGACACTACACCAAATATTGATTTAATAAATTCGATATCTCTAAAAGTTACTTTTCCGATATATAGGTCCCTATGTTCATTTGATTTTGCTTTTATAGCATCATTTATAACGTGGAAACCTCTGTAATAAAGTGTATCTTTTCTAAAGAATTTTGAAGTAGAAGTATCAATTAATCCCCTCTTTATTCTATACACAGTTTCGAAAGCTGTTGCATCTGTTTGCCCTAAGTCTTTCAAATTATTATAAATATCTCTAAAAGAATTAGTCTGTGGTTTAGTAATTAAGTTATATCTCAAGATATATTTATTCCAAGCTTCTTCAGTTATTGTCTTTGAACAGACTTCGTTAAATACAGCCAAGCCTTCTTCGAAAAGTAAATAATCCTTAGCTAATCTTTTTTCAATATGAGGAAGTTTAGTATCTTTATTATTTATTAGCCTTAAAGAATGAGTCAATACTTCGTGTACAGCCAATCTTTCTATATCTTCTCGTGTTCTGGATATATTACCAGAGATAATAACTTTCCCATCTTTTCCGACACCAATTTTTGCTTTACGATCATTATCAATAACTATTTGGACTAATCCTTCCACCTCATTTAATTTTAAAACCTCTTCAAAATAGTTTTTAATATACTCTGCACCGAATAATTCTGTAGTTCTTTTACTAAGCACTGGTGTAAATTCTACAAACTCAACTAATGGATATAATTCCTTATGGTATTTGTAAAACTCATCATCATCTTTACCAATATAATAAGCTGCATTGAAGTTATTCTTTAAATAATCTAAGTTAGCTAAGAAATACTTTTTTGATTCTTCCTCTAATTTTGAAGAAGTAATCATATCTTCAATATCACTTGAAATATTTCCAAATAATTTTAAATCTAAGTTCTTATCTTTATAGGAAAAAACTGGATTGTTAATACTCGAGTTTGAAAACTTTTCTAACTCTGTTTCTAAATTCGTTGGTATTGGAGTTGTTATTATATTATTGTCTAAAGTTGTTAATGCTTCAGAAATTTTATAGATTATTTGTTTTTGTTCTTCATCCATAATTAACTAATTTTAACACTTCTTCTAAACTCATCAATGTTATTAAGAACATAGTTAAGCCCTTTCGCTACAGAGGTTAATGGATCTTCAACAACAAATGCTGGGATTCCTATGGATTTGGTAAACAGCTCATCAATTCCATGAAGCATTGCTGTTCCTCCACTAAGTGCCATCCCTCGATCAATTAAATCGGACATTATCTCTGGTGGAGTCCTATTTAAAACTCTTTTGATTGCCTCAATTATATGGTTCAAAATCGCTCTAATTGGCTCCACAAGCTCGTTGGTTCGTATTGCGACTATACTTGGTTGTCCGGTTTTAGAATTCTTCCCAGAGACCTCTAAAACGAGATCTTCTCTTAAAGGTACTTGAACTGCCGAAGCTATTTTTATTTTTATATTCTCTGCAGTTAATTCTCCAATTATTAAATTATGCTTATTCTTCATATAGGATATAATTGCATCATTGATCGCATCTCCAGCAGTCTTCTGTGACTCATAGGATACGATTCCATTTAAAGACAATACTGCTATTTCTGATGTACCACCGCCTATATTCACGATTAAATTCCCAGCCGCTGTGTGAATTGGTAGCTTAGCTCCAATACTTGCAGCTACAGGTTCGGGCAAAAGATATATTCGTCCTCCTCCAACAGAATGTATGGCTTGAATAATTGCTCTTTCTTCTACAGAATTTATTCCTGCGGGCACACAAACTATAACTTCAGGTTTTAGTAATCGGACACGACCTAAAGCCCTATCAAAGAACTTTCTTAGTAATGCCTCTGCAAGTCTATAATTAGAAATTCCTCCGTTCTTTAATGGTCTTTTAGCTTCTACTCCTTCTGGAACTTTACCAAGCATTACTCTGGCCTCTTCTCCTACTGCTAGAACTCTTTTTTCACTTGGGGAAATAGCTACAACTGTAGGTTCTCTTACGACAATTCCTTTTCTGTTGTGAATGATGACGCAATTTGCAGTACCGAAGTCTACAGCTAATTTTGGTCTTTGAAAGATTTCTATATTAAATTTCATAGTTCGATTATACCAATAAAAAGATTACAGAAAACAGATTAC
>JBDSRX010000008.1:0-3778 GCA_039929105.1 Candidatus Dojkabacteria bacterium | reverse complement strand
CATATCTATTTTTCTCAACTCTTAAAATCCTAAACTCCATTCTTTTATCTCCTTCGAAATAAATTACTGTATCGACCATATGTTCTAAAATTTTTGGTCCAGCAATATCTCCAGCTTTAGTAATATGTCCAATTATGAAGGTAGTAATTCCATAACCTTTAGACATATTAGTAATTCTATTTGTACCTTCGCTAATTTGAGAAACAGAACCTGCGGTAGAAAGTATGTCTGGACTATAAATTGTTTGGATTGAATCAATAAATATAATATCGATTTTATCGCTATTGCTAGCAACATAATTCTCAATTGCAGAGATATTTGTTTCTGGAAGAAATAAAACATTTTCGTGTTTTAGACCAAGTCTTTTAACTCTATGACTAATTTGTTCTGGAGATTCTTCACCACAAACATAAAGTACATTTAGTTTTGCACTAGAAAATGCTTCCGTAATTTGTGCTGATAAAGTACTTTTTCCAATTCCTGGTGCTCCAGAGAGTAGTAAAACTTGACCAGAAACTAATCTTCCACCCATTGCATTATCAAATTCGTTAATTCCTGTTTTTAATTCGAATTTGTTAGATTTAGATTCTTTGGTTAATTCTTTAAAACTTATTGGTTTAGCATTAGAAATTACAGAATCTTTTTTAGAAGCTTTACCACTTCTTTTAAAGTTCATAGTTTGCGTTTTATTTTCTTCTAACGTACTCCATAGCCCACAACTATCACATTTTCCCTGCCATCTAGAATAAGTTTTACCACAATTTGAACAAACAAACATATTTTGAAAGGTTTTAAAATAATGTACACTATACAGTACTATATACTATATATTTTATAATTCTTAAATGGAAAAGCAAGAAACTACCACAACAGTAACTTCACCACCTATTGAAAATGCTGTGCAGCAAACGACTATTACTACTAAGAAATCTAATAAGAAATTTTTAATAATCGGACTAATAATAACACTTGTTTTATGTCTTTGTGTTTTAGCTGGAGTACTGTATTCTGTTGCAAATGGTGGATTACCAGGGCAAACAGGTAATGCAAAAAGCTGTAATTACAGTGGGAAGGAATATTCACTAGGAGATTCTTTTGCAAGTGGAGACAATTGTAATACATGTACTTGTAGTGCAAATGGAATAGCTTGTACAGAAAAAGCGTGTGATGTTGATTTAGGAACAAATCCAACACCTACACCAACAGGAGCTACACCACCGGCAAATATTGAAGAAACATTAATCGGAAAACTTCAAGTTACAGATTCTGATTATTTTTATGGAACAACTAAATACCCAGCTGCAATTATGAATCTAAAGGCGTCAGATCTACAATCAATAACTTGCTATCCTGCTTATACTACAACGGGACAATCTGCATTTCTAAATACTGATGATCAACCAATTAGAGATAATACAATTAAATCATTTATGGATAGTGTTCCCTATCAAGAAGGAATGTACACAATTAGTTGGTGTGTAACAGATTCTGGAAGATATGTTGTTGAATATGGTGCTTGCGCTAGTGCTTGTGGTGGAGGTGTTGCAACAAACTTTTATTTTGGTGAGTTAAAGAATAATGCGATAATTAAGAAAACACTAATACCAAATCAGATAGGTGCATATCCAGCCTGCGATACTACATTAGCATTATCAAAGAACAATGAGCTTTATGTTAGATGTTTAGGAGGCGAAGTAAGGAGCACAGCAGCTATATATAAAGTATTTTTAGATCAAGGAAACTATACTGAAATTGTAAAAGCAGATTATTAATAAATGAACTCTACAGCTAAGAAAACCTTAGCTGTAGCTGTTATAAACAAATAAATTCTGATAAAATACTTGAAAGCTAATTGAGAACGAGCAATCGCGAAGTTCGAAAGTTTAGCTTTCAGTATCCTGAGCTAAGTCGAAGGATCTGGGATTCATTGTAATATTTATTATCTTCTTTTTATGTTAAAACTCGGACTTGGAGCTATTGTTGGTGGTATTTTATTACTCTGCCTCTGCATGTGTTGTTGTTGTATGAGTATTTTATTTTTATCTAGAGATTCTAGTTTTAGAAAAGAATATTGTACTAGTTATATTGATAACGGTGGGTTAATGAAAAACGAACCTACAGGCTGGTGCAAGTAAATTTAAAGCTTATTGAGAACAAGTGAAACGAAGTTCGAAATTTAGCTTTAATTTATCCCGCTAGCATAAATCTTTGATTTGTAAGCGTAGCGGGATAAAAATTATTCATTATAAATTTTAAATAATATATGAAATACGACCCAAAAAGTTTTGAAGATAAATGGAGAGACAAATGGGTTAAGGAAAACTTATACAAGACAAATTTTGAAGATACAAAATCTGAAAAATTTTATTCTTTATACTCTTATCCATATCCATCCGGTGCTGGTTTACATGTAGGACACGCAGAAGGTATGGTTGCCAACGACATAATAGCGAGATACTGGAGAATGAAAGGTCGAAATGTAATTTATCCAATGGGATGGGATTCTTTCGGACTTCCAGCAGAAAACTACGCAATAAAAACTGGTATACCACCACAGAAAACAACTGATGATGCAGTTGTAACTTTTAAAGAGCAAATTAATAACTTAGGTATTTCTATTGATTGGAATACAGAAGTTGGAGCTCATTGGCCAGAATATTACAAATGGACACAATGGATTTTTGTTCAATTGTTTAATAAAGGTTTAGCATACAAAAAGAAAGCCCCAGTTAATTGGTGTCCTAAAGACCAAACTGTATTAGCTAATGAACAAGTTATTAATGGGCATTGCGAAAGATGCGACACATTAGTTGTGCAAAAAGATATGGAACAATGGTTCTTTAAAATTACAGATTTTGCAGATAGATTAGATAAAGATTTAGACAAAGTAGATTGGCCAGAAAGTACAAAAGCAACTCAAAGAAATTGGATAGGAAAAAGTGTTGGTGCAGAAATTATTTGGGAATTATCAAATCCAGAAAGAAAACAGCCTTTAGAAATTAGAACATTTACTACAAGATTCGATACTATCCCAGGGCCAACATTCTTGGTTATTGCAGCAGAATATAAAGATTTAGACAAAATTGTAACTTCAGAACATAAAGATGAAGTATCAAAATATGTTGAAGAAGTTAAAAATAAAACTGATTTAGAAAGAGTAAGTTCAAAAGAAAAAACTGGTGCATTTACAGGTTCTTATGCAATTAATCCATTTAACGGAGATAGCGTTCCAATTTATATAACAGATTATGTTCTAAATACTTATGGTACTGGTGCTGTTATGGGAATGCCTGGACACGATGAACGAGATTGGGAGTTTGCAAAAAAATTCGATTTACCAGTTAAATACACATTAAAACCTAAAGAAGAAGGTTTCGAGTTTCCTAAAGATGGGGCATTTACAGGAGAAGGTTTCGAAATTAATTCAGGAGAATTTGATGGCGTATGGTTTGAAGAAGCGAGAGAAAAGATTTTAGAAAAATTAGTGAAAGAAGGAAAAGCATTTAGAAAAACTAACTTTAAAATTAGAGACTGGTTGCTTTCTAGACAAAGATATTGGGGTTGTCCAATTCCAATAGTTTACGATCCTCAAGGAAAACCACATGCGGTTGATGAATCTGATTTACCGGTATTATTACCAACAGATGTAGATTTCTTACCAACTGGAGAATCTCCAATTGCACGGTCTGTTGATTTTAAGAAAAGAGCTGAAGAAAAATATGGAAAGGGTTGGCATTACGAAGCAGATACAATGGATACATTTGTAGATTCAAGCTGG
>JBDSRX010000007.1:0-5038 GCA_039929105.1 Candidatus Dojkabacteria bacterium | reverse complement strand
ATCCTGGTATTTTCTGTGAGTTTCTTAACATAGATAATGAATAAAAAATAAATTAATTATTTTAAGTATATTTACATATTAATAACTAGTCAACACTTTTCCATATGGCTATGCTGACAAGTCTTTTGCCCCTTCTTTCTTTTTCATTCCTGATAAAGGTATACTTATAAAGAATGTTGTACCTTGATTTTCCACTGATTCAAACCTTATTTTACCCCCACTAGTCTCTACTATTGATTTAACAATATATAGTCCTAACCCAGTCCCTTCAACATCTTTTTGTCTTACATTATCTGCTCTAAAAAGCTTCTCGAAGATTTTACCTTGCTGTTCTTTAGGAATTCCAAATCCCTGGTCAGTAATCTCGATATTAATATTTTCTTTGTCATTTGAAATAGAAATATTTAATTCTTTTTTGGGATCTGTATATTTTACAGCATTAGAAAGTATGTTTTGTATTACAATTCTTATTAAATTTGGGTCTAAGGGTGTTAAAGGAATCTTTTCATAGTTCTCATTTACTTTAAGTTCTTTTTGCAAAATAGTTACTTGCATTTCCTTAACTAAACTTTGAGCTACTTCCACTATATCTGTTGGCTTAGGGTCAATTGCAAATGTACCAACATCGATTCTAGATACATTCAAAAGTGAATTGACTAGATCAACCATTCTTTTACTACCTTTGTTAATCTCGGCTACAAATTCATTTTGCTCTTTATTTAATTTTCCTGCATCTCCATCCGTAAGCATTTCTGAATACCAGTTAATTGCAGAAAGTGGTGTTCTTAATTGATGTGAAGCCAAAGAAACAAACTCAGTTTTTGCTTTGTCTATCTCTCTTTCTTTAGTAATATCTCTAAACAC
Organism: Candidatus Dojkabacteria bacterium; assembly: GCA_039929105.1. Classification (GTDB taxonomy): domain Bacteria; phylum Patescibacteriota; class Dojkabacteria; order J137; family J137; genus JBDSRX01. The sequence goes on along the minus strand of JBDSRX010000007.1, from coordinate 4,174 downwards.
AACAACACAACCAATTACCTTATCATTTAAATCTTTTAATGGAGCTGCACTATCGGAAACTGGAATTTCCATCCCGTCTTTACCTACTAATACTGTATGATTACTCATAGCAGTAGTAATTCCTTTTTCAATACTTTCCTTTATAAATTTATCATTTACATCTTTTGTATCTTCATAAATGAATTTTAATATATCAGAATAGTTCATTCCTATAGCTTCTTTTTCTGAATGCCCTGTAAGTTCTTGAGCAACTTTATTAAATATTGTAATTTTATAGTTCTCATCTACTACAAATACAGCATCCCCAATGCTATATAAAATTGCGTCTACTTTATCTCTTTCTGTTGAAGCAGCATCTCTCTCAACCTGAAGATCTTCTAGGATATTTAAAACAGCTGACTTAGTACTTTCCAGCTCTTTTACACTTTGTTCTAGATTAATTTTATTTTTTTCTAACTCAAAAGATTTAGTTATTATTAAGGAGTCACCTGTTTTTCTTTTCTCTTCCTCACGACTAATAACTAACCCTGTGTAGTAGAACAGAAATAAGAAGATTACAGAATTTATGACAACAAAATACAACACTCCTAAATCGTTAGGGAAAACTCCTCTGTTTACACTATCTAAACCAATCCATCCAAGTAAACCTGTAATTGCAAATGAAGCAACACTTAGAAATCTTGATGTTGAACCTGATACATTGTCACTTAAAATTAACCTAGCATAACCTTCTTGTGGTGTTGAAAGTAAAATAGCCAATGCTAAAAAAAATACTGCTACAGAAGCACTAAATGCTACAGGAATAAAAAGACCACTACTAGCAAAAGCTATACCTACATTATACAATCTTCCTAAAATCCCTAACCAACCTAACATTAAAGCTACGAATGCTAAAATATTGGAAAGTCTATAACTAAGTTTTAAATAATTTAATAAAAATGAAGTTGATAGTAAGATGAACCCTAAAGATAAAGTTGGTACAATTCTACTTTCCGAAATATTTCCTGCCGCATTAATTTTTTGGAATAAGAATAATGTATCAAATGTTAAGCCTAGTGAAAATAAAAAGTTTATTATTGTAATTACTCCAACAAGCAACATTAGTAGTATTGCAAAAACAATAAATACTTTCGCATTCTTATTTTCCTTATTAATATTGTATAGAATTACAGCAACAGAAAATATTATAAAAACTAGTGCTGAAAACGGATTCATGTTTATGCTCCCAGGCGAAAATGTTCTGAGAGGTTGTATATCCGCTAACCAACCAATGAGTACAATTACTGCAATTAATATAGTAATAACACTAAAGAATTTTGAAAGCTTTATATATTTTTTTATATATCCCAAGTAGTCTACTTCGCCCATATTTTTTTAACTAAGCGTTTGTATTTGTTTTTTAAGCTCTTTCATTTTTAACTCTCTATCAATCATAATTTTGTTTAATCTTTCTGATTCATCTGTCTTTATTTTTAGTTTAGTATATGTTTCTTCTCTTGCAGTAATATTTTGCGACACTCCAACTACCGAAACTATTTTTTCATTTTTATCGAAAATAGGTGTAAACCTAGTTTCGTATATAATGGCTCCCTGCTTCACTCTACCCGTTAATTGTTCACCTTTAAGTGCCTTTTTTATAACCTCGGTATATTCTGGATTCTCTTTATAGATATCGAATATAGACAACCCTCTTTGTTCATTTTGCTTTAAACCTAATTCAGATAAACCTTTACCTACTGAAAGAGTAAAAATACCTTTATTATCTATAGCAAATACAATTAAGTCTATCGCTTCTAAAACATTATTTAATTTAGCTTCACTTTCAGTTAATTGTACTTTTATTTGAGATGTTTGTTCTAAAGCGTTATTCTGTGATTTTCTTACTTTATAAAGATAAAAAGATGCAATCAAACCTAAAATTAATCCAGTAGTTAATGTCACCACTGGTACTATTCTTTCAGTATCATTTAAGCCGTATCCTTCTTTTGCTGAATACTCCAAATTCCATTGTCTACCAGCAATAGTTTGATCCTGATTAATACTCAAAATATTATCCGAATCTAACCTAGTATTTGAATCATATAATTTGTAATCATCAGTTTTTTTTCCATTTGTAAATATTTTTAACGATAAGTCTGAAAAAATAGTTTCATCCCTAAATATCTCTTTAAATGCATTATTCAATCTAAAATTTGCTATGACTACTCCCATAACATTATTAGATCTCTCTTCAATAGTACTAGTGCTTCCTTTTTTGTAAATTGGAACATATATATTAAAACCATACTCACCTTCGTATTTACCTATTAGGGATATTTTCTCTGTCATTACAGATTTCCCAGTGTTTATTGCTTGAGTAGCTGTAATAAATCTTTCTGGTGATGTTGTAATATCAAATCCAAACAAAGTCATTTCATCATATGGGAATGCATAATCAGATACAAAATAAGTGTCTTTATCTGTCTCTGGGAAGATGCTGTAATGCTTCTCAAATTTTGCAAGTAAAGGATCGTTGTTTAAATCATCCACAAAATTTTGTTTCTCATCTCTTGTTACTTTCTTTGTGAATCCAATTGTATTAATACCTGGATATCTATCTGTAAAATCTATATTGGTCATAAATGTTGAAAACTCTTCCCTCGAAACATTATCACTACTTGCAAAAAGACCTTGAACATCTTTAATAAAATTTACATAAATACTGAAATTTGAATTTACGGATTGAGAGATATCAGATACTTTCTTATTGAGTCTTTGATTGGATGATTCTGTAAGATTAGCATTGAAGTAGGATGTAAGTATTAAAACTAATCCTAAGACTACAATAAAACTAATTACTGGGACTAGGTATTGTTGTATAAATTTAGAAAGCATATTTATTTAATAACTTAATTAAATATATCAGAAATAAGAATAACTACAATACTATTGTACTTCCTGCCATGAGCCGATAACAGTTGTTGGATTAACAGTTGTAACTGTTACAGAGACTTTCCTTGTTGCATTTTTAAAAATTCCTGTGGATAAAAAAACCCTATTACTATTTCCACTTCCAGAAACTGCACCTAACGTACAGGAACCCGAAGTAAAATTAACTGTTTCAGTTCCAGTATATGTATTATTTTGCTTCAAACTGTCTATAGCTCTTTCTGCACAAGTATCTGCGAATGCTTTGGCTTGCTTCCCTTGATCCATTACATCAGTTGCAAATATTGATTCTGTATCAATTGCAATAGTAGTAGTTAATACTAGAATACTTATGGCTCCTAATATAATTACACTAATTAAAGTTACATATGCTTTTTTATTATTTTTCTTAACGGCCATCTGCTGTAGAGTTAAATGTTTGTGTATAGTTAAATATCTGCTTTGCTCCTGGGTTGTTATAGCTTAATGTAAATTGAATTTTTATACTATCTTTTTGAGATCCTGGTTTTAAATTTGTAAATGTTAGTGCTGATGCAGTTATTCTATTAGAACTTATATTGAATGCAGTACCACTTCCTTCTTTAATTCTTATTGCTCCAGATGAGAGATCAAATATTGTAGGGGATTTGGTGCCATCACTCACAACCAGTGTTAGTGTACTTCCAGGTGTGCCAACTGCTGGTCCTGAAATACTAGACGAGTTTCGAATTGTTTGAGTTATTAACTGCATAATTTGTGCCCCCTGTTGCTCTACTTCATTTACAGTTTGATTTCTAGCTGCAGTATTTTGATTTACAGAAAGAAATGATACTAATGCAACAACAACAGTGCTCATTATTGCTATATATAATAAAGTTTCTACTAATGAAAATGCATTAAAAGTTGTTGTTTCTTTCATATATTATTGGATAATTATCAATTCTCCTGAAGTATTGCTTGTAACTGCAATAATCTTATCTCTTACAGTATCGTATGCTAATCCATTAATAGTATTTACGGTATTAAGAGAGCCTCTAAGTGACATCGCAGTAAGAACTGAAATATCTATTGCTTGAAACTCAAGAGTTGCCGATGATGTGCCAATAAATGCAAGAGTATTTGCCGGATTAAATATTATATCGTTTACAGCAGCTCCTGTAGCAAATGTTCCTGTTAAAGTAGGAGTTGCAGGAGTTGTTATATTAATTGCGCTTAAGCTACTATTTGCACATCCTAAAAAAAGAGTTGTGCCAAACCCATTTACAGC
>JBDSRX010000006.1:0-9906 GCA_039929105.1 Candidatus Dojkabacteria bacterium | reverse complement strand
TAATTTCAGATAATCTTGTAGATAATCCATTTTATGATTTCGAAAATCTTTCTAGTGAAGGAATTTTAGTAAAAGGAAGAGTCCACAGAATAATTTCATACATTGATGCAATTGATGCGGATGATTCTGTTGATGGTAAAGATATGAGAATCGATGGCGTGTACGTAGAGTTTAGGGATGAAACTAAGAATTTAAGAGAAAGAGGATTAAGTTACGAACATCTTGTAACAACTCAATCTATGACCATTATGCTAGAACATATGAATGGTATTACAAAAATGATATCTATTAATGGAGAATTAGTACTTAGGACCGCGGAAATAGGTGATATAGTGGGTTTTAGTAAAGCAATATTAAAAGAAGATCTCCCTAAACTAGAAACTGAGGTTAATAAAATAATTATTGGAGGGCAAAGTGAAGTCGAATTTGAAATCCGTATAACTAACTTTGAAGGTAAAGTTATTTGGGTTTTAGTAAAACTAATTTGTGAAAATCCCAAAGCAAAGAAGAAGATTTTAAGAGGGTTTATTACTGACATTACCAAGCTACATGATAAGAAAGAAATTGAAGCTAGAAGAGAAGCACAATTGCAAGTTGCATTAAATCTAAATAGTATTCAAAATTATGCAGTAACTTTCGATGATATGGGAGATCCGATCTTTACCAGTATTGATTCTGAAGAAGATGTCGGAGAGTGGAGAGATAAAGAAGATACAGATGAATTTAATGCTTTAAAACTAGATCCATTCTTTAGATTTATACATCCAGATGATAGAGAGAAAGCCTTACAAGAGTTTCAAAAGTTGAAACTAGGTATTCCAATACAAATTGCATTAAGAATAAAAACTAAAGATAAAGCCTCAGGAGAAGAAAAAATACGAACTGTAGAAAACTATGCGATTCCAATGCTTGATGATGAAGGTAATTTTACAAGTGCAGTTGGTGGGTTTATAGATGTAACAGATGTTGTTGAAAAAGGAACGCTAGAAAGGCTTTTAAAGTTCCTAACTGTTTTTGCTCATGATTCCAAAGCTCCATTATTCACTATAAGAAGTGCAACCGATTTAATTCAAAAAGTTCAAGATTCCGACGACCCAGCTGTAAGAGATAAGTATACTTTTAAAGTTCCTGAATGGTTTAATAATATTAACTTAATGGTTGCACAGCTATCTGAAAATGTTGAAGCTATGCTTCTCTTAGTAAGTGCTCAAATTTCTGGAGAAAATATAATTCAGTTGAAAAATATTAATGCTCCTGCACATTTTAAAACTATAATAGAAGAATCTATAGTATCAATTAATGGGCGTAATTTTATTATTAATATTCCCGATGTGGATTTGATAATAACTACAGATACTCTTTTAATAAAGCATGTAATTCTTAATCTAATTACTAATGCTGCAAAGTATTCTGCAGAAGGTTCTAATATTGAAATTAATATGGATATCCACCCAGACAAACTTATATTATCTGTTAGAGATTATGGAATTGGAATTCCTGAAGATTTTCAGCCCAAAATATTAAATGAACTTGGTAGAGCACGAAACGTAAAAGACATAGATGGAACAGGTATTGGGCTTGCAATGGTTAAACAAATTCTGGATTTATTAAAATATAAAATATATTTTGAGAGTACAGTTAATGTAGGTACAACATTTTTTATTGAAATCCCTTTAGTAAAAACTATTTCGGAAGAAGCATAAAGTATTATAATCCTACAAAGTTTTAAAATACTAATGATTCGACCCGAACTAGATTCCACAATCAGCTGCTTTCTTTATAATGAATCTTCACTGATTGAACAAGTAGGTGTGGAAAGAAATAGGCTTTTCTGGCTATATAAAATTACTTTAAGTGAAAAGCTCCGTTTAGAATTAGATGAGAATCCATTAGATTACCCTTTTGTAAGGTATTATGTAAATCACAATTGGGGGATGTGCGAACTGTCAACAACACTTACACAACATCAAATTCGTATGATGAATGAAGAAGAAATAAAAATGCCGATTTCTATATTAATATACTTGCTTCTTTATTATCCAATTAATACAAATTCTTATGGAAGTTATGTAAAACTTGTAAGAGACACAACCAGAAGAATAATAGAAGCTTACACCGTATATCAAGATGAAGTAGTAGAAATGGTACTATATTTTGATTCTATTTTAGGTCACTTTACCGAAGAATTAGTCGGCTAATCTTAGTCCTAAATCTTTTAATTGTTCTGAAGATATTTCATTTGGTGCATCCATAACAGAAATATTTCCTGAATGGGTCATCGGGAATGCAAAACATTCTTTAATAGAAGTTTCTCCACAAAGTAATGCAACCATTCTATCAACCCCATAAGCAATTCCTCCATGAGGAGGTGTTCCTGCATCAAAAGCTTCTAGCATGTGCCCTACACTTTTTTGGGTTTCTTCTTCAGAATATCCCATTATTTTGTATGTAGCTTTTAGAATATCAGATTTATGTGCTCTAATGCTTCCTCCAGCCACTTCTAAGCCATTACAAACTAAGTCGTATTGCGTTGTTAGAATTTCTTCTACGTGTTCTCCTTTTAAATGCCATTCTAAATGTTCCTCAACAGGCATTGAGAAAGGATTATGAGTAAATGTCCAACCAGATTTGCCATCTCTAACTTCGGCTGCATCTTCTTTATCAACTTTTTTAAACATTGGAAAATTAATTACCCATGCAAATGCCAATTTGCCTTCGGCTTTATCTTCTTGTGTTCTTAAATCAAATTTATCTGCACCATATTTTTCCATTGCAACTTTGTAGTCAATTACTGGAAATTGCTCATCTTTAAGCTTTCCTCCAGATTGTTTTACTGCATGCTTTACAGATTCTTCTACAATATTCATCACATCTTCTCTGTTTACAAAACTCATTTCTAAATCAATTTGTGCAAATTCAAATCCTCTATCCGATCTTAGATTTTCGTCTCTAATACATCTTGCTAATTGGAAATATCTTTCAAAACCAGCAGTCATTAACAATTGTTTATATTGTTGAGGGCTTTGTGGAAGTGCGTAGAATTTACCTTTTTGCATTCTAGAGGGCACTAAAAAGTCTCTAGCTCCTTCCATAGTAGCTTTAGAAAGCATTGGGGTTTCGATATCTACAAAATCGTTTTTTAAAAAGAAAGTCCTTAAATGATTAATGTATTCAGATCTTCTTTGAATATTTTTGTGAACTCTTTCTCTTCTTAGATCTAAATATCTATATTTAAGTCTAGACTCTTCATTAATATCGTATCCATCTCCAGATACTGGAATAGCCAAAGCTGCCGCTTTGTTTAAAACTTTATAAGATTTAACTTCAATTTCTACTGTTCCAGTTTCAGATTCTTTTTTGACCATATTTTCTGGTCTTTTCTTTACTTCGCCCTCTATTTCTACTACGGATTCTATTGTTATATCTTCTAATTTAAAACCTGCAACGCATTGCACTTTTCCGCTTCTATCTCTTAAATCAAGAAAGGACACTTTGCTTAAAATTCTTAAATTCTCAACCCAGCCTTGTAACTTAACTGTTGTTCCTACAAGTTCTGGTGTTTGTTTTGTTAACGACCTTTCCATCTAGAGATAAATAAAATATTAATAATAGGTCCTTCGATAAACTCAGGACAATAAAATCTATAGTTCGTTTCACTCACCAAGATTTAGATTGATTATACTTTAAAATGATTAATCAGACTAGTTTTAGGATTCTAATATTTTAGAAACCATTTCAGCCAAGTAGTCACTCTCATCTTTAAATCCTGAATGATCTAAATGACTTCTTAAAATTGCAAAGATTTTTATTAATGAAAATTTATTTAAACCCGTAAAGTACTGAGAAGCATTAACTTCATTATTTCTGAGCATTAATTGAACATATGTCCGTAAGCTTTTCTTCTTATAAAATTTTTCTACATGGTAAATACCGCTTAATAAACTTGATAATAAGGTACTTACTATTGGAACACTAATCTTCAATTTGGTAGATAGTTCCTCAAATCCGATGGTGGGATCAGCAATCAGTACTGTCATTAGAATAAAACTTAAAGCCAGTACAGCGGAAGAACCCATTGTAACATTGATATCACTAATAATTTCGTGTGCTATTCGATCATATGTATATTCTTGTTCTTTTTCATTTTTCATAAAAGAAAAGCCCCAATTATTAATCGGGGCTTTGGTTTAAATATTATGTAACATTATTTAATTTCTTTATAAACCAATCCAACCATATAAGGGTAAACAAATATTCCAAAGTACCAAATTGCTACACTTAAAACAATTTGAAATGGAATTAAACAAAGTCCAATTAATGGAATAACTCCTAAAATGCTTAATCCAAAGCTAATTACTCCATAGCCAACAATATATACAAATAAAATGCCTAAGAAAACACTTAATCTTTTAAAATTCTTTTTTACTGTTTCTAGAATTGTTCTTATTCTAAATGCTTCTCTAAAAGTATTAGTTTTAATTAGTCTAACTTTAGCTGTTTGAACAAAGTAAAAGTTATAAGGTACTACTACAAAAATAATAATAAAGAATAGTAAACAAGAAACTAATAATCCTCCTGAAGATAATGAAGAACTAGGTGTATAACCATACATATAGCTATTTGGTCTTACTGTTCCTGCTAAAAGCATTACAACATATAATAATCCAACTATTACAAATGTAGGTATATTGTAAATGGCATTTACTAATAGAAGTTTTCCTGCCTTCTTAATTACATCCATTTTATTTTGTTTTGTAATTAAATTACTTTCTCTATTTTCTAAAGTAACTTGAGTGTATTCATATTGATACCATGTACTAATTACAGACATAATGATGCTGTAAACAACTAATACACAACAAAAACAAAGTAATACTACTGGACCAACTACTCCGCCTAAATTTGATAATTTAGAAGCAGTGGAAGGGCTATCTGCAAATGCAGTTAGGAATAAAGCAGGTACAGTAACAAGACCTAATAAAATTACAAAAACAACTCCAGGTACTATAGGTATTAATAATTTTTGAATCCAGTTCTTCTCTTTAAATAAATATAACCATGATTGTTTTAACTTGAAACTTTCTAACATTCTTAATAAGTTAATAGATATATAAATGATTATATAAAATTCTTAGATATAAAGTCCAGTATTGTTTTTAAAGAAATCTCTTCGTTTTTTATATTATTGCAGATATTATTTTAGTGAACTATAATGAAATCATATATTTATTAAAGTATTGATATGGACATATTAGCTATTCTACTTGCCTGTCTTTGCATTTTTGCAGTAATAGCAGGAGTTGTTGCGATTTTGGTTTTAGGTATTTATAACTCTTTAAGAAGCTTAAATGTTCTTATTGATGAAGCTTGGAGCGGAATTGATGTTCAACTTAAAAAGAGATTCGATTTAATTCCTAATCTTGTGGAAACTGTTAAAGGTTATGCAAAACAAGAAAGTGGAATTTTTGAAAAAGTTGCTGCATTAAGATCCGGAATGATGAATGCTGGATCTGATCCAGAGAAGTTAGGACAAATGGAAGGAGAACTTAGATCTACACTTAAAACTTTATTTGCTGTAGCTGAGAATTATCCAGAATTAAAGTCTAACGAGAACTTTATGAAGTTACAAACTGCATTACAAGAAATCGAGACTGACTTAGAATCTGCAAGAAGATATTACAACGGAACAGTTAGAGATTTAAATTTAAAGATCACTACATTTCCTAATAGCGTAATCGCTGGTTTCTTTAAGATAATGCCAAGAAAATTCTTTGAAGTATCAAATGCTGAAGAGAGAGAAAACGTAAAAGTTCAATTCTAATATAGACCAAGGGAATTCCGCGAAAACGGAATTCCCTTTCTTCAACCCTAATCCATGAAATATAAGAGTATAAAAGTATACAAAAGCACTTTCTGCCGCGATTGTTTTATGGCAGCTCAATTCTTTGAAGAAAATAACATAAATATTTCCGAAACTATAAACATAGATGAGGATGAATACGCTGCTGCAGAAGTAATAAGTATTAATAATGGTTATAGAAGTGTGCCAACTATAGTTATTCAATCTGAGGACGATAAACAAATAATATTAGTCGAACCATCTTGGCAAGAATTAACTGAAACTTTTAAATAATGAAAAGAGTTGTTTTTATAAAACAAAAACCACCAGAAGAACTTCAAATGCAAAAAAGGATTAATGCATCTAGAGATGTTGCAATAAAAATTTCTAGAAATACATCTAGTATGGTGAGTAAAAGTAAATCTAGATTAGTTAGTAAATTATTTTGGGGAAGAAGCGATGCATACAAGAATATTTCTCATGTAGTGCTTATATTTATAACTATTAGTATTGTTGTATTTGGATTGTTTTCTAGAATAGAAGCCAGTGCTAATGGAATAGATAAAGCTAACAATATTGTTGGTTCTTATGATCTATTAGAACAAGGTGGATCTTTACAAACAGTTGCTCAATCTAACGATTTTGGTCTTGGAGTAAATACTCAAAGATATACAGTTAAAACAGGAGATACATTAAATTCTGTCTCTACACAATTTGGAATAACTGCAGACACAATTAAATGGGCAAATGTTAAATCCTTAAGCATAGAATCTATTCTCACTGGAAAACTCGATGAAGGAAGTGTATTAATAATTCCAGAAATTAATGGAGTTTTATACGAAGTAAAAGCTGGAGATACAATTGATAGTATTATTAATACAGCAAGTCTTACAAACGATGAGGCAAACAAATTTAATATCGAACAATTTAATAATCTTTCTGCACCATATGCATTAACTCAAGGGCAGAAATTATTTATACCAGATGGAAACTTAAAGAGTAATGGTATTGGTGCATTAGCAGATATACCAGTTGGTGTATTTACTAATCCATTACAGGATTCAAGATGTGTTGGTTATACAGAATCTAGAGGATTTCTTTTTTATCATAATGGAATTGATTTAGCTATGTGGCCAGGATGTCCAATTTCTGCTATTGCTAGTGGAATTGTAGTTTATGCCGGATGGTCTGAATTTGGAGAAGGATATAATGTAAGAATAGATCACGGAGGGGGAATTGTAAGTCACTATTACCATGGAAATGGTGATATTTGGGTTAAAAAAGGAGATCATGTAGAGCAAGGACAATTGATTATGTTTATGGGAACTACAGGAAATAGCACTGGTGTCCACTTGCATTTAAGTCTATTTAAAGATAATGTAGCTGTAGACCCAGAACCTTACGTACCTTTCTAAGATATAGTAGGAATATATAGAATGTGACAAAAATGTTATAATTATATATGGAAAATAAATGGCACTTAGGTGATTTTTTACAAAGAGTTTTGGAAATTATTCCAGGATTCTTAATGTGGTTTCTAATACTTCTACCAATCATTGGAAGTAACTCTGCTCCATTGCTTGTAATCAACTTTATTATTGTTCTTTCTGTTTACTGGTTATTTAGAGCTTTAATAGTAACTATTGGAGGAACTATTGGCTTCTTTAAATATAGAATAGCATTAAGAAAGAATTGGTTAGAAGAATGTAAAAAATTAGATAAAGCTATACTTCCAGACCCAGAACAAATTAAAGAACATTTTTTTCCTAAACAATTAATAGTTATTGCAAACTATGGTGAAAGTTACGATATTCTTGCAAGAACTATTAAAGGAATAATGGCACAAAATTATCCTAAAGAACTTCTATACTTAACTGTTTCTATAGAAGAAAGAAAAGCTTTAAAAGATCCCGAATATGCAAAAAGAGGTGAATATCTCAAAAGAGATTTTGGAGATTTTTTTGAAGATAGACTAATGTGTTATACACATCCAGATGGAATTCAAGGAGAAGCTATTGGTGCAGCTGCAAATAGAACTTGGGGTGCAAAAAACTCTGTTGAAGAACTAGAAAGAAGAGGTGAAGATATTAAAGACTTTTTAATAACTGCACCAGATGGAGATATTACATTTCATAAAGAATACTTTGCAGCACTTGCCTATAAATGGTTAACAGCAGAAAAAAGAGCACAAAAGTACTATCAAACAGCTGTCTATACATTTAATAATAACTATTGGGATGTTCCTCTATTTATAAGAATACTTTCAATCAGTTTAACAATTCCCATCCTTGCCTCCTCTGTTATGGAGAGAAATAGAAGAGAGACTTTTTCTTGTTATACATTAAGCTTAGACTTAATGAAGAAAGTAAATTACTGGGATACATCTTTAGGAATTGACGACACAACATTCTATTGGCGACCGTATATGCTTCTAAACGCAGACTGGCATTGTGAAGTATTCTTTATTCCACTTTCTGCCGACGCGATATACGACCCTAAATACATTAAAAATCACTTCGACCAGTATAAGCAGTACTTAAGATGGGGATGGGGTGTAATAAGCTTTCCAATCGGAATTAAGACTATATTTTCTACATCTAAGATTAGTTTTATAGAAAGACTTACAAAAGCAATTCATTTAGTTGAAGTGTTTGTATTAAGTAAAGTTATTGGTTATTTAATTGCTTTTGGTTTACCAATTCTTTTATTCTTAAACCACGAGTTGGATAATTATGTAATTTCATTTACTGCACCTAGGATGATATCTACTATTTTGAATATAACTAGTATATTTTTAATACCTACAGCTATATTAAAGATTTTATTAATTCCACCAAAGCCTAAAAAAATGAGCTACTTTAAACTAGCTTTGCTTCTAATAATTGAATTACCTTTAAATATTGTTTCTCTGCTTACATTCAGTTTCCTTCCCTTTGTGGAAGCAACAACTAGAATGATGCTTGGACAAGACCATGCTAAAAAAATTAAATGGTCTGAAAAAACTTTAGCAGAATAGGGACAATACCACCTATAACACTTTCATAGCAGTTTGAAATTTATCAGAGTTACCCGCCTGCTCTCGAACTTCGTGAGGGCGGGCAGGCATTACTCCTACGAGTGGCCGTTGCTCTAAGCACGAAATTCGAATTAAGAAATCCAAAAAGAATAATGGGATAATCACGAGTACTTCGACAAGCTCAGTATAAACTCCGTCAAGGGATCTCGCACATTAGAGTGATTCTTCAACTCATTCAATCAGTCGGAATGATTAGGCTGTAACACGGCCTAGATATTTGTTGAGTAAAGAGAAATGACATCATAAAAAGAAATCCCATCTTTCGATGGGATCTGCTTTGAATTTCTTAATTCGAATTTCGTGCTTCTTATGGTAAATATCCTGGTTGATACATTACAATAATCTTTCCTACTCCATTCGCATCGTAACTTTGCATTGCATATCCAACAATCTTTGTTTTAGATAGAGTGGCCTTCATTGCAACTCCTGGTGTAGAAGAACTTGTAATCGCGTCTCCAGCAGCAATCGCTCCGTTTTCATTAGTTACTTTGACTGGAACTCTACCACTTAAAACTAAAGGTACTTTCTTAAATCCATCTCTTTCTTGTAAATTATATCCTCCTAGTGAACCTGGGTTTGTAGAAATAATTCCTAATACTGTAGATTCATTTGCAATTGAGGTTTTTCTTACAACTTCTTGCTGACCTTCAAGCACACTAACAATATCACCAGCCTCTACATCTTGATTAGCTAATATATTTTCAGCTACATCAAATTCTGCATATGCTAAATCTCCATAAATCCCTCCTGGACTAATTCCTGGACAACCTGATCCACCATCTGCACAGATTCCACCGTTTTGAACATATAAGTTACCACTAATATTTACGTCTCCTAGAATGTTTAAAGCAAAAAGATTGTCTGGAGCTACATTAATACCAATACGATCATTAAATAGAGCATCGCCGGTGACTTCCAGTGAGTAAAATCCACCTGGATCACCACCTGTTCCTATAGTAGCTGCTCCACTTACTCTAAGATCACTCTGTAG
>JBDSRX010000005.1:0-8394 GCA_039929105.1 Candidatus Dojkabacteria bacterium | reverse complement strand
TCTAACTATTGTTCTTGGAATAATATTTACTAATCTATTTAGTCATAATGCAGATTATTCAATTTCATCAATTCACATAACAATATCAAACCTATTTACTCGAGGTACAGCTAATCCTGCTGTAGGTGGAATTGCATTAGGTATGAGCGTTGCATATACATTTGAATTCTTTGCACTATTATTTATTTTCCAGTTTTATAGAATGAAATTAAATCTTAGAAGACTATTTAGAGCTTTTGCTAAGAAATTAATTGCTGGAGCAGCGATGGGAGTTGTTATGTACTTTATGTTTAAGACATGGGATATTGTAAGCTTCTCATTACCAACAAGTACTTCTTATAATGGATTTACAGGTTCTACTACAATAAACTTATTCTTCTTAACAGTGATTACTGTGCTAACATCTTTCTTAGTTTATTATGCAGTTTGTCTTCTATTTAATGTAAGCGAACTTAAGATTTTAAAAAGATACATAAACCCAATTTTTAGAATTGGTGGTTTAAGAATAGATTAATATGGCAGATTCTCCATCAAAAATTGTTTCAGATATGAAAAAAGGTAAGTTAGATGTTCAAGAAATTGAACCTGGAATTTACAGAGCAACATCAGATACTAGTGAATATATAATAGAGTACGATAAAAATAAATGTATTGGTGCAGCTAGTTGCTCAGTTATTGCTCCTTTAACTTTTTTTATGAACGACGAGAACAAAGCAGATTTTGTTATAGATCCACAAGTGCCAGAAGGAGAACCAACTCTCGATACCGACGATGCAATAATGGAAGGTGCACAATCTTGCCCAGTCTTGGCAATTAAAATTATCGAAAAATCCACAGGTGATATTCTTTTCCCTATAGAATAATTAGTATTGATATTTATTATTATTACAGTATAATTTACTGTTATTAATTTTAGGCATCAACGAAAATGGACATCACAGTTATAAATTCCACTTATAAAAAGGCACACGAATTAAAAGATAGTTTAAATCAAATTTTAGAAGAGTTCTTAGATGAAGCGCAATACTGGATTGAATTAGAACATTCAAGTACAGATTTAATAATCCTTAAAGTATCTATAAAAGCAAATCTACAACAGACTTTAGATCAGATATCTGGAGACATTTCAGGTCTTGTTAGTTATGACATAGAAATAGAAGATTTAAGTCCAGAATTTAAGGAACCATTTGCACAAGTAAGTCAAATTAGACCAAATTTTGAAAGAATTTATGAGGATATTGAGAGATTTGATTCAATTGCGAACAATCCATTTATAAAAGAAGTATCTATTGAAGGAGATGATATCGATAAGTATGCACAAGCACAAAGTATTTCAAAAGTTCAACTGGAAGGAAGTTTACAAAAAGATAGAGGCAATTACCAACAAGAAAAAATTTATAACTTAAATAGAATAATAAAAATTAAAGTAATTAGTGAAATAAATTAAATTTATGAGTGATATGTTAGATAAATACTTTCAATTAATTGGTAGTAGTAGTAAGAAAGTAGAAACAAAAGAAACCCCAGTAATTATTCAAATAGGAACAAATATAAAGTTAATAATCCAAGAAATTCTTACTTGGAAGGCATGCATTTGGTTTGTCAATTCACCAATCGATCTACCAGAACATTTAGAACTGGCAATTAATGTAACTCAGAAAGAAATTGATTTTGCTAAGCAACAGTTAGAAAGATATATTGAGATTAATTGTATCCCTATTGAAGTACGTTTAAGTGTAAAAACAGAAAATGAGTTGTTGGATATCATTAAAAGTTTTCAAGATAACTATCCAGAAATAGAATTTGAAATTGAATTTGTTGGGAATGTAGTCGAATATGATTTGGGTAAGTGCAAAGCTTACACAATTAAGTTTAATGTTACTTTTTTGGAGGATAATTAATATCCTTAAATAGCCATTCAATAATAACCTTCACCATATAGGCTGTTTCCACTAAAGTAGCTGGTATTATTACAGAGAATATAATTTGAAGTTCTGATAATTTGTTTGTAGCTAATGCCCAAATTAAAATTCCAAATACAAGAAAGTTTTGCAAGAATAAAAGAAACATTAATGCTAATCCATAAGGTTTTCTAGCACCAACCTTCCAAGAGTAATCTTGTTTTTGTATTTCTACAAATTCGTCAATTGTTGAAGGTGTTTTTAATTTAGAGCTATCTCTTAAATCCATTACCTCTAGATTTTCGTTATCTAGGGTTATGTTTTCATTATTGGTAATATCTGCCATAGTTATTCAGTAAGTTTTAGATTTTTTAATCTGAAATAAGCTGCAACTTGAGATACTTTAAAAGCATCTGCAAGTATTAAAACATTTGGGAATTGAGCGAAAAGTCTTCTTACAAAGAATTCTGGCATAAGTAGAGCTGCAGCAAAAACATTTGCTTCTTGTTCTTCCTTTTGAGTTTCTTTGTCTAAATTAGTAGCATCTTCTCTATAGAATACATCTTCATCTTTATCTTTATGCAAAACAAAATGACCAATTTCGTGAGCTATACTAAAGTTTTGCCGAGTAGCTAAGTCACTTCTTTGGATAATAATTCTGTTTTCTTTCTTTTGAAAAATTGCTGAAACACCTTCTTTAGAAATATCTCCTGTTTGAATTTTTATACCAAGAAGTTCCGCAACTTTATGTACATCTACAGGAGTAGATACTTTTCCAATAGAACCATAAGCATCAGCAAGAATATCATCTGCTTTAACTTCTATCCATTGTATTTGCGATTCGTTTATTAACATATTTGGATTATATCATTAGAAACAAGCGCTTTGCTTATATCATTAGAAACAAGATTTGCTTATATCACTAAATACAATTTTTTAATTACTATTACTTTCGTCGACAACCGGTTCATCCTTTACTTGATCTACACAGAAAGTTATAGTTTTACCTTCTTCCAAAGCTCCTTGTAAGGTACTAGCCATTTCTTTTAAAGTAATAAACTCAGTAGTGTCAACAGTACTATCCATTGCATTTAGAATTACCTTCTGGCTCATAATTTGATCTGCATTAGGTGGTAAGGTTTGAGTAGCGTGAAGGTTAGTTTTATAAAATTTAATATTAAGTACATCAGCGTTTCCTACAACAAAAATTCCTAATACTCCTGCATTGTGATAGTTACCATTTAACGAGGAGCTAGTACTAATAACAATTGCATTTTGAGCTGTAAGGCCGGCATTATCTTTAAAACTTTTTAAAACTCCTAACTGAACTAAGAAAAGTAAAAATTCTTCTATTAATTCAGGTGCTGAATTTAGAATATTGTATATATCTTTTGTTATTCTATTATTAAAGGCAATAACAAATCCTTCCCTACTTAGTTCAGGAATGTCTTTAGAAGTGTAGTTAATATATGCGTTAAATAATCTTTGAACAGACTCTTCAAGTGAAGAGTAAGTTTGTGTACTTTGTCCAGGAATTGCAATAAGTGTATTCATCTGCATTTACTAAGAGTTTAAGTGCAAGATTATACCATAGGTATTACATAGTAGGCACTTTGTATGCATCAAAGGATAGAGTCGCTTCAGGAATATCTCCCAATTTATTAATAATAGATTTATATAAAAACCTAGAGAATTGGTCAAAAGTCATATCTGGTTGCTCAGCTAAAGTAGCAAACTTATCTTGTTCACTTACTCTGTAAAAAAGTAAATCTTGATCATTTCTATAAAATGCATATGTAGCATTAGAATTAGGATCATCGTAAACAATTGTAATACTGCTTTCAATACTTCCAGTATCTTTGTTAGATGGTTTCAATAAATTAAACTCGGGTAATAAAAGAATATTTAAAACTTGGTTAAATGTGGTTTCTGACTCTCTGATTAGTTTTAAGAAAGCGCCATTTTTAAATAATTCATTTAACAAATTAATTTTATTTTCTGGTTTAGCTTTTATTACGCCATCAAGTAGTTTAGTAATTGTTGCATCATATCCCATTAAATTATCAACTTCAGACCCAGGCATAAATTTTATTTAATAAGTATTAAACTTATTCTACCATTTTTAATTAAGCCTCATCTACAGGAGGTTGAACAAGTTCAGGGAACTTTGGCACAAAAATTTCTTCAGAAATAACTTTAGAAAAATCCATTCCTAGAACTTTTTCTACTATTCTTATTAACTCTTTCTTTTCAATAAATACAGCATGACCTTCCAATGCAGCTGTTTTACCTAATAAATTACCTCTAAATTTAACCGAAGAAGGTTCTAAAAGTTTTACTTTAAAATATTGAAGATATCTTTTAATTGTAGGTACATTACTTGTTCTTTCCAAAAACTCAGTAGAAGCTTCATTATGTTTTTTTATTTCTGGAATTATTAATAATTCGTCGTCACTTTGAACAGGTTGTATTAAAGATAATTCTAATGCGAATTTAAAGTTTGTAACTTCAGAATCTTTTAAAAGGGTTAAAAGCGTTTTTAAACCCGCTATAAGTTCTAACTCTTTCTCTTGAGGAGTAGGTTCTTCGAATAACCAAGATGGAGAGCTATTAGTCATGTATAAAAAAACTAAGATGTATACAGTCATGTTAACAGACCTCGGCATCAACATCAATAACGTTTGGGTTTAAACTTATATGATAAAATCAACCTATGGAAAAAGATGAGATAGAACAAATACTAGCGAAGCCTGGCCTTACACGCGACACTATTGTTGCTCTTTCAACATTCAAAGAAGAACCAGAATGGATGTTAGAAAGAAGACTAGAAGCTTACGAACATTATTTACTTAGACCAGTTCCAAAGTGGGGTGCAAATCTAGATGCATTAGACGATTCTAAAATTAGATTCTATGTAACACCCGAATCTAAAAAAACAAGAACATGGGAAGAAGTTCCAGCTGAAATGAAGCAAACTTTTGCAGATTTAAAAATCCCAGAAGCGGAAAGAAAATTCTTAGCTGGAGTAGAAACTCAATACGACTCAAATGTAGTTTATGGAAGAGTAAAAGAAGAATGGGAAAAGCAAGGAGTTGTATTTACCGATACAGACACAGGACTTAAAAAATATCCAGAACTATTTAAGAAATGGTTTGGAAAATCTATTCCATACACAGACAATAAATATGCTGCACTAAATACTGCATGTTGGAGTGGAGGAAGTTTTGTTTATGTACCAAAAGGTGTAAAAGTAGTAGTACCACTTCAAGCTTATTTCTATATTAAGACTTCAAACCTAGGTCAATTTGAAAGAACAATGATTATTGCCGATGAAGGTGCAGAAGTTCAATATGTAGAAGGCTGTAGCGCTCCTCAATATTCATCCGACGTCTTACATTCGGGAGTTATAGAATTGATTGCCTTAAAAGGCTCTAGGATTCGATATACAACAATTCAAAACTGGGCAAAGAATATTTACAACTTAGTTACTCAAAGAGGTTTAGCATACGAAGACTCAAAAATAGAATGGATAGATTGTAATATTGGATCTAAAGTAACAATGAAATATCCATCAGTTGTAATGGTTGGTAGTAGAGCAAGAGGAGAAATTCTATCTATTGCATATGCAGACAAGGGTCAACATATAGATTCAGGAGGTAAGCTAATTCATATTGGAAAAGATACATCTGGAATTATTACAACAAAATCTATTTGTAAGAATGGTGGGCGAACTAGCTATAGAGGATTAGTTAAAGTTACAAAAGGTGCAAAAAATACAAAAGTTAAGGTAGTTTGTGATGCTCTAATTCTGGACAATATTTCTCAAACAGATACATATCCATATAACGAAATTTACGAAAAACTTTCTAAAGTAGAACACGAAGCAAGCGTTTCTAGGGTTTCAGAAAATCAACTCTATTATTTAATGTCTCGAGGGATTACTGAAGAAGAGGCTGGAGGTTTGATTGTTTCCGGATTTATAGAACCAATTGCAAAAGAACTTCCTATGGAATATGCAATGGAGATGAACGACCTTATTAAAATGTCTATGAAAGGCTCAGTAGGTTGAAATCCCAATATCTTCCAATAATTTAGGTACTCTTCCTTTTTTAGTCATTACTTGTCTTATATAAACTTGATGTTGTTTTAAATAGTCCATGTCTGTTCCTATTTTTTTATTAACAATCTCAGCAAAACTCTTTGTATCTTCAATAAGTTGATCTTCTGTAATTAACCCAAGTGTAATTTTTTCTACATAAGCCGTTAGGAAGTTCCCTAGAACTTGAGTAAATAAATAAACTAACTCGTTAGATTTAAATTCAACAAAATTATTTACACGATTAGTTTCAATTTTCATTTCCACTTCGATATTTCTTAAGTCATTTAGGCTAACTCCAGGATATTTATTTTGCATTATTTCCATAGTCACAGCTATTTGTATATCTGCTAATTCTTCTAACGAATACTTTCGAGGTTGTTCAGACATATTTAATGGTTAAATATCTTATACAGAACTTTACCACCAAATTTACTCTTTTGCCATAAAGTTAACAGAGTTGCGTTAATGCTGTCTCCAAAGCCTTTCCATGCTATAATTATGCAATGAGAAATGAAATAAAATACTCACAAAACTTTGTAAAAAGTGCAGATTTAATAGAAGAAATTGTTAAAACAAAGACTTCTCTTAATTCTACCGATACTGTTTTAGAGTTTGGAGCTGGAACAGGAAAAATTACAAAAGTTTTAGCTGCAAAAGCAGGAAAAGTAGTAACAGTAGAAAAAGATTTCGATCTTTACCATGAACTTTCAGAAAAATATAAAGAGGACAAAGTAGTAAATGTAAAAGTCTATAATTTAGACTTACTTAAATTCAACTTGAGTACATTAGAAGACTATAAAGTATTCTCAAATATCCCATTTAACTTAACATCAGAAATTGTAAGAAAGTTATTTTTAGGAAGAAATCCTCCAAAAGATACTTATCTTATTATGCAAAAAGAAGCTGCATGGAGACTTATAGGAGACTATTTAGATACTTCTAGATTTTTAGGATTGTTAATAAAACCATTCTTTAGAATGGAAATTGTACACGACTTCGATAGAGATGATTTTTCTCCAATGCCTTATGTAGACATTGTTTTAATGAGATTTGAAAAAAAGAAATATCCAGAAATATCTAAGGAGGAAAGAGATTCTTTCTACGATTTTGTAACATATGCTTTCGCAAACTATAGAGGACATGCAAAAACATCTTTTACAAAATTGTTCACATTTGAGCAGTTTAAAAGAATTTCTACAGAGTTGAAAATAAAGTTTGATAAATCTATTGCCGATATTAGATATGCTCAATGGATAGAATTTTATAAAGTATTTAAAAATTTAGTATCCGACGATAAAAAGAGATACGTTAACGCATCGTATAAAAAATACTTAATGCAGAAAGGCTCTGAGCCAAAAGTGGAAAGAAGAAGCCGAGTAGGTAGAGGTAATCAATAATATGCTCCCAGCAGAGAAAGACCCACAAAGCTCAACAGAATATTTGGGTTACCCTTCTGTACAGGAATCATTATCAATAGGAGGAGATGTATTAAAGGCTTGGACTAATGTAAATTCAATCCGAATAGAAATTGTAAATATTGCTACTAGTGTCGAGTTAAGACGTTCGGAGGGGAAATTATTAATCTCACAACTACACGATTTAGGGTACAATGGGTCAAAAATATGGTTATATAGTCAAACTATTTCATATAAATTTGAGTGTTTAAACTTTTTAGAAGCTTTTGTTTTAAATTATCTGCCTCAATATCCTCATGTTTATGAAAAAGGGAATACTTTTAAACCTTTAGTATATTTGGATAAAGAAGATGTTAGGATCTTACGACCTTTCTTTGAAATTGCACTATTAGCAGCCAACAATGGTGTAATATATTATATAAATAAAGATAATATTGAAAATTTAAAAAGAAACATAGCTCATGTAATTGACGGAGCATTATTATGTATTAGAAACGATTTTCAGATAATGTATGCAAAGCCTAAGTTAAAATTAGAAGCATAAATATTTCTTAATAAATTAATATGAGCAATTCACAAATGCCAGATTCTAATGGAGAACAACCAATTTCTTTAGAGCAAATTAATACAATTGAAGTTGCTCAACAAGAGCTTCAGAAACTTTTAGATATTTTAGTCTATAAGGATGAAGGGACAATAGAAAGGCAATTAGAAGATATTAAAGGTCAAGAAAATCCAGGAGGGATTTTTGAAAGATTAGGATATTTAGGTGCCTATATTTTCTTAGATCCAAAAAGACCAAGTGCTTACCCTCACTTCTTAAATCTACTTAATACTTATATGGATATACAGGATGATAGAGCTCCACATACTATTTTACCTCTAGAGGTAAATCCAGACACAGGTGAAGAATTTCAACTAGCATTATATTTGGATCTTTTAGACAATGAGAATATTGAAAAACTTTTTCATATGTTTG
>JBDSRX010000004.1:0-11422 GCA_039929105.1 Candidatus Dojkabacteria bacterium | reverse complement strand
GTGATGATACCGCAGACTCTCGCTCCATAGCTTCGCGGTCTATATTAGATTTAATTTATTGAGGGATCTTTCCTATTTTCTTAATTACGTTGAACATATCATCACTGTCCATAATTTTTTTACTTTTTCTTGTAGTTAAGAAACTACCTAAAGTTAAAGCAAAACCACTATAAACTTTTGGTATTAAATGTACGCTGGCATGAGGGACTTGATATCCCATCACTAAACCATAAACAGGTTCTTTAGGACCTAGAGTGAATTGAAGTGTATTAGAAATTTTTTTACAAACTATAAAGAAGTCACCGATATTGTAATCTCCTTTTGCTGGCATTTCCCATACATTATTAAAGTGCTTTTTGGGGATTACTAATGTGTGTCCTTCGGACAGGGGGGTGTTATCTAAAAAGCCCAGAAAGTATCTGTCTTCATATACTTTAAAATACAGCTTGTTATGAACCAATTCGCAAAAAGCACATTCAGCCATAGCTAGATTATACCATCGCGAACCATTTTGTCAATTCAGATTGGAATAAAATCTTGATAATGTATATACTGGATCAATACTTTCCTCGCTAGAACAAAGAAGTGTCAGTTGTTATAGTTAAAACTTAAGCAAATTAACTATCTCAGATACTTTCTCATCCGTTAGTGGAGAACCCGAAACAGACTTTGCAAACTCAGAGAGTTTCTCACCATAAGTTCCATGATTATTAGGAATTAAATGTATATGGGCGTGAGGTACAGCTTCTCCATGTATAACTGAGAAAACAAGCTCATCTTTTGTAACTTCTTGGAAATGCTTAGCAACTTTCTGACAAAATTCAAAATACTTACCTCCCTCTTCTATATCCCAAACAAATCTGTAATGTTTTTTTGGAATAACTAATGTATGTCCGTCAGAATTTGGATTCCTATCTAAAAAAGCTAGATAGTTTTCATCTTCATGAATTTTATGAGCAGGGATAACTCCTGCTCCAATTTTACAAAAAATACAATCATCCATATTAAAGTTTAGTAATAAAAAAAGACCTAATTGAGTTTAATCAATTAGGTCTTTATTGTAAATCAGCTTTAAGCCGAAGGTCTAAAGCTGATCATTAATAGTGCGAAGCTCCTTAACAACATAAAAATACGGACTTAAGTCCGTATTTTTCTATAATCAATTGTTTAGTTTATTACGAAGTAACAAGCTCTGCTTATTCTGACTTTGCTTCTTCTGTTACTTCTGGAGTAGCTGCTACTACGTTAGTTGCATCAACTTCCATAGCTTCTCCTTCTTCTGGAACAAATGTTGCCTTTCCTTTCTTAATTCTTGTTGCTGCTTTTCCAATTCTGTCTCTCATGAAGTATAGCTTAGATCTTCTTACTGGTTCTTGTTTTATAATTTTAATTTTTCCTAAGTTTGTTGAGTACATTGGGAAAGTTTTTTCTACTCCAACTCCATAACTAACTTTTCTAACTGTGAATGTTTTGCTTGCTCCAGATCCTTTAACTCTTATTACTAAGCCTTTAAATTTCTGAATTCTTTGCTTTTCTCCATCTCTAATAATAGTTTCCACCTCAACAGTTTGACCTGATTTGATATCTGGAACTTTCTTAGCAACGAATTTAGCTTCTAATTTGTTCATTAATTCTTGTGACATGTTTTGCTTTCTAATGTTTATAATGCGGGAAATTATAGCATAAATTTTCCTGTTGTGAATACAAATAAAGGGTTTTACAGAGTAAAGTCACCATTTAAAACTGATAAACTTGAACTACTTCCTCCAAAATCCACATCTAGCCAATATTTCGTAACTGTAGCAAAGGATATTGGAGACACATCTCCTATGTAAACCTGACCTTGCATTCCTGCTTGAACAAAATAAAGTAGTTTTGAGCTTGGATTTCCTGCAACTGCTAAAAACTTATCTCCAAATGTAAAATAATTAGAAACTACTTCATTTGGCAACTTTTGAGTTATTTCTGTTGATTGGTTATTAGATAAATCTAATAAATTCACAGACAAATCCTTTCCAACAAAAGCATTTTCTGAGATTGGATTTAATGCTGCTCTTGCAAAGATAATTTTATTATTTGAATACGAAAATTTAGAAACAATTTGATCTGTTTGCAAAGTAAACAAGTTTCTCCTTGTGGAATCTTTATTTACTTCTTGGATTTCTCCTGTAGCTGCTTGAGTATACAGTGTTTGAATTTGCGGATTAACAGCATAATTGATTTGCAAATCATTCTTTACTATTGTTTCGCATCCTAATTGCGTAGAATTTTTATTGGCAAAATTTAACTGATAACAGATTTGATTATCTAAGAAATAAATATTATTGTCGTCAACTGAGACAATTCTTACTTTTTCTGTAAAATCTCCAGTTTTATACAAAACAGATTCCTTCCCTTTCTCGTTAACTGAGTACAGAAAGAAAGTATTCGCATTATCTTTACCTAAATAATAAATGAGCTTTTCTGATGGATTATAGAGAATACTCAGATATGTATCCTGGAAGTCTAATGATGAAAATTTAATAATATCCCCTCCACTATGTTGGTAATATAGCGATGGCTGTTCTTTTAATGGCTCATCTGTAAATAAGATTGATTCGTCATCTAGCAATTTGACTAATTTTACATTCGAAGGCAATTCGTAAATTTTATTAAACTTTAAATCTAAATCCAAATACCCAATTAAAGTCTTATCTCCTTGATTAAACTTAACCCAAAATTTATTAGGAAAGTCTGGTGTAAATTGAGATTTAATATCACCGAAAGTATTTACTGAAGAACGAACAGAACCAGAATCTATAAAATTAATCTTTGTTAAACTGCTCTCTGCTTGAGTAGAAGCTCCATTTACATCTCCAAAGTTCAGACCTTTGCTTAGAAAGAAATATCGAGTTAGAAGTACTAGTGAGACAAATGTTACTACTACAAGAGCTGTTAAAAGTCTTGCTTTCCTATTTCTCTTTTTAATTTGATCTAGCAAATCTACCTTTTCTACTGACATAATTTACTTATTCATCAATTAAACGCTTGATTTATACCATATAAAACATTATAATCCAGTCTAGCATTGATTGAAATTTTAAATAGAAAATATGTCTAAAACACAAGGTCCAACATACCAACCAAGCAAAACAAAAAGAATTAGAAAATTTGGTTTCTTAAAAAGAAACGAAACTTCTGATGGTAAAAACGTGCTTAAAAGAAGAAGAGCTAAGGGAAGATACGAACTAACTGTTTCTTCTGAGTTTGGAACTACAAAAATCGAAAAGAACAAAAGATTTAGCAGAAGAAGATAATCAGCCTACACTCAATATTTCACTAACCATTCAAGATCCTGTTAATCGGGATCTTTATTTTGAAAACTTTTGCAAAGTCACCTACAACTGGCTCGCAAGTTACTTCTCCATCAAAACTCTCTCCAATCATATTTCCACCTAGCTTTAGCCCTCCTGTTTGATGAACATTTCCATGTTTATCTATTTCAGGTTTTTCTTTAATTTTATTATTAATGTAATCAACAGTGTCTTCCAATCCTTCATTTTGAATATCATCATAAATTAATACATAGAAATTATTTCCTTCTACTTTAAAATCCAATTTAATATTACTAGCATCAAACTTGCACATATTTTGTAATATTGTTCTTATAAGCCAGCCTAACTTTCTTACTAATTTGAAGGTATATACTTTCTCTATTTCTTCCATTCCTTCATAATTAAATTCAAAGTTGACTGTTTTTCTTGAGGACAACATACCGTAGTAGACAAGACTAGCACTATCACTAGCTGAACTAGTGGATGTGCTCTTAACTTTTCCTAATGTATTTAAAATCGAGTAATTGTATTGATTGGGTGTTAATTCTCTATTTAATTCCATTCTCTCAAAGATATAAAGCAAATCTATCATCCTTCCAATTATGGAAATAAAATCTTTATTTAATCTCAGTAATTCTTGAAAAGATAAATTCTGAGTTTCTTTGGACATCAATTGATACTTCTGAGCCAAAAATAGCCTTAGATCTAATGTTAATTTATTAAAATCACCATGGATTATATTATTAAAATCATGCATTACTAATGCTTTTGCTAATGGATTTTGAATAATAGCTTGCAAACTATTGTAAATAGAAAACAATAGTTTCTTATAAGATACAAAGGTTTCAAAACTAAAGTTTTCTTCGTTAGATTGAAGTGAAGAATCTAAGAATTGCTGAAATTCAGAGATTTGTTGCTCGTAGAAATCAATATTCTCTACCTCTAAATGAGATAATAGTCCTCTTAATGTATGAATTCTCAAAATAAATAAATCCGAAGCATCCTCTAGATTTTCTATCTCCTCCTTAATATCATTTACATAGTAATCAAAAGAAACGTCCAGATTCATCTTATTGATTTTAGACACATTAGAAATTACATTCTTAGGATCTGAATTTTCACCTAGAAAAGCTTCTAATTGAAAATTCAAGTACTCTAGCTGCAAACTTAAAGATAAAACTTGAAACTTTTTATAGCCATTTAATATAGCGTTCTCTTCTACATATTTAATGATTGAACGATTATTTCCTAGAATTGTCATTACTAGATCAACACTTAGATTTTGCCAAACTTGATCTATAAGAACTTGTTGAAGCTCTAGTGTTTCAATACTTGATCCAAGTAAATTTAACTTTGAATAAAAGTTTTGTGCCGCAGTTAGTATAACTTCCGTAAGCGGAAGTTCATTAAATAATTCCATTGGAATATTTTTATTTAGATAATTCTTTTACGTAGGAGTCAATTTGGGAGATAACTTTATCTTTATCAAGAGTTTTTCTTAACTCACTTCTGAGTCTTAAAATTTCTCTTTTTAAGAAGTCTTGTTTTAATCTTTTAGATAATTTTTTCATTTCACCTTTTCTATCTTTTACTCCAGAAACATCAATCATTAAGATATCTTCAAATGATTTTCGTTCTTCTTCGTTCAATTTACTTTCTATTTCTCCAAAATCTCCGCTTGAATTGTTAATTACAAGCTCCATTATTTTTTGATTTAAAGGACTTTCAAGCCACTCTATTTTGACGCCAACTTCTGACATACTATCACCTTGCATCAGTAGTGACAAGAAAAAATCTTCCAATTCGTTCTTTTTCTTTTGGACTACTACTTCGTCGCCAACCTCAGACACATGCTCTATCGAAGCAACCGTCCCTTTCTGATGACTAAGTAAATTAATTATTGTATCTGGAGGTACTTCTAAGTTTAAAGATAAGTCTTTTACATATTGATTTCTAGAAACAGAATCTTTTACAGATGCTACTATTGGCAAAACAATTTCTGAATATCTCTTTTTACCTTCAGCACTACCTAAATCTATATCGGCCTGCATTTTAACTAAGAGGTAATCCACTGTATCTTTTGCATTTTTTATTCTTTCTGGCCATTCTTCAGGTTTTTTACAAATCAATTCATCTGCATCCTGGAAACCAGTTAAATCTATTACTTTATGCTTTAAACCAACCTCCTCTAAGATAGCCATTCCTCTAATTAACGCTTTTGTACCAGCTCCATCTGTATCAAAAGAAAAATAGATCTCATCAACATACCTTTTTAGCAATATTGCTTGATTTTTTGTAAATGCTGTTCCCAATGGTGCAACTATATTTTCTACCCCAACTCTGTGAGATGAAAGAATATCAATATTACCTTCGACTAGAATTGCAAACTTATCTTGCCTCAAAGCTTCTTTTGCATGATAAAGACCATAAAGTATTTCGTTCTTTTTATAAACTAAAGTTTCTGGTGAATTTAAATACTTAGGTGCATCTTTACTAGTTCCAATATATCTACCGCTAAATCCAATAACGTCCCCTCTTATATTAAAGATACACTGCAAAAGTCTATTCCTAAATTTATCTATAGTTTTTCCATTTCTCTCTACAAGTAAACCCCACTTTATTAATTCTTTTTCGTTAAAACCTTTTTTTTCCAAGAAATGCTTTAAGTTCTCTTGAAGATAAGGTGCATATCCAATGGTAAATTTTTGTATTCTTTCTGCATCAATTTGTCTTTTAAGTGCATAATCTCTTCCAGGCTTTCCAGATTTATGAGTTTGTAGTATATAGTGATAGAACTTCGCGGTTAATTCATTTGCTTCTATTAATCTTTTCTTTTCTAATTCTAACTTCTCATCTTTTTTTATTGCTCGTCCAGTTAGCTCTACACCAGCTTTTTCTGCTGCAACTTTTAATGCTTCTGGAAATTCTAATCTTTCAATTTCTTCAATGAATTTTATAGAATCTCCGGCTTTACCACATCCAAAACACTTAAAGATTTGGAGACTAGGGTTAATCATAAATGACGGACTTTTTTCGTTATGGAAAGGACACAAAGCTCTATAGTTAGCTCCTGCTCTTGTTACGCTTGGAACATAGGAAGTAATTAACTCTACAATATCTAGTTTTGATTTAACAAGTTCTATATCTGTCATATTAATGATAATAACATAACACTTGAATACAAATAGAAACCATAAAGAGCCTCAAACATAATCTCTATAGACTATATTAAATAAACTTCAGTTATATCTCCAAAAGTTATAAACTATATCTGTACCCTTTATACTGCAACTATAAATTGCAACAGTCATAACTATTATTTTATATAGTTACCATATTGCCCTATGAGAAAGTTTATAGTATTTGCCACATTTGTATTAAGTATATTTATCTCGGGCAAAGTTAATGCTTCTACTCTCCCTGCTAATTTCTCATCAACTAATGTAGCTACTGTAGATTTACCTACTGCTATGGAAATTGCTCCCGATGGAAGAATTTTTGTTTTGGAAAAAGCAGGTAATATAAGAGTTATTAAAAATGGAGTTTTACTATCTACAGCTTTTGGAAGCGTTAGTGTAGATACAAATGGAGAAAGGGGGCTATTAGGAATTGCATTTGATCCCAACTTTAATATTAATCAGTATGTTTATGTCTACTATATTAGTACTGGATTTATACCTACTGTAAGAAGATTTACAGCAAGTGGCGATACCGCTACTGATGGAGGTACTGATATTATTCAATTCGACATTATGAATAATGCTACTAACCATAATGGTGGCGGATTACATTTCGCAGACGACGGTAAGCTATTATTAGCTATTGGTGAAAATGGAAATTCTAACAATGCACTGCTACTGACAAATACTAGAGGAAAGATTTTAAGATTTAATTCTGACGGAACTATTCCTTCAGACAATCCTTTTTATGGATCTTTGAGTGGAAATAACAGAGCAATCTATGCATATGGATTAAGAAATCCTTTTACCTTTGCAATGGATCCATTGGATAAAAAGATCTATGTAAACGATGTTGGAGATACTACATGGGAAGAAATAAATCAGCTACAAGCTGGAGGAAACTATGGTTGGGTTAATTGTGAAGGAGGCAAAAATCACGGAACAAATACAGATTGTACTTTCCCAAGTGTTGCACCACTCTACTATTACAACCACACTACTGGTGATGTTAATGGTAATTCTATTGCAGGAGGTGCTTTCTATAGAGGTAATAATTTCCCTTCAGAATATTCTGGTAAATATTTTTTTGGAGACTATGTAGATAGTTGGATTAAAGTTTACGACACCACAAGCAATACAGTTTCAAATTTTGGTACTAACTTTAGCGGAGTTGTAGATTTAAAAGTTGGTCAAGATGGAGCTTTGTACGTTGCCAATATTAATACAGGAAAGATTGAAAGAATAATTTATGATAATGGAAGTGAACCGCCTGTTCCAGTAATAACTGCACCTGCGAATGGTGATCATTTTAGTGGTTTAGACACTATTAACTTTTCTGGGACTGCATCAGATACTGAGGACGGTGCATTAGCCAATTCTGCATTTTCTTGGGATATTAGTTTTCATAAAGGCTCTTCATCTCAACCTTATTTAGAACCATTTGTTGGAGTTTCTAGTGGTTCATTTCAAATTCCTAATACTACTGTAAGTACACCAGATATTTTCTATAGAGTTACTCTAACTGTAACAGATAGTGATAACCACACTGTTAGTACTTTTAAAGACATAGCTCCTAACTTAGTACATTTGTCTTTCTCCTCAGATTACATGCCGAATAATTTAAATATAAATGGAACAGATGTTCAATTACCTTATAGTTTTGATACTGTGGTGAATTTCGAACAAAGTTTTCAAGTGCCATTATTCTTTGCAAGTAATGTATCCACATATAAGTTTTCAGCTTGGTCGAATGCAGGTTCAAGAATTCAAACCATAAATGCGCCTGCTTCGGATACTGCTTACGTTGCTACTTACAATAAAGTATTTGATGATGGAACTTGGAATATGTTGAATGGTATAAAAGTAGCTTCAACCGAGAGCATAGATTTTAACGACAAAATTTACCAAACAGTTGTAGATACAAATGGGTTTTTAAAAACAAGAATTACCGATGGTAGTGTTAGTGGAAATGATATTACATGGACTACTTTTGTGGCAAGTGGTGCTACAGATAAAGGTAAAGTCTATTTTGCAAAAACAGTAAACAGACTTTATCAATCAGTTGTAGCAGGTGGTTATGTTTGGTCAAGAGCAACAGATGGAACTCTTGATGCTGGACAACCAATATGGACTAACTGGAATTTAAGTGGTGGTACTAATGGGGATATTGTAATGAAAGGGCTTAGCGACAAACTTTTCCAATCTGTAGAGGCAGGTGGGTTTGTTTATACAAGAACAACAGACGGTGCGGATGATGGGCTAGGAAATACAATTTGGTCTACATGGTCTTTAGATGGTGCTTCAACTACTGGAAAAGTATTTATGGAAGCAACAAGTAATAGACTCTACCAAAGTAGAATTGTAAACAACCTGGTTTGGACTAGAAATGCAGACTCTTCCCTAGTATGGAGTGATTGGGTTATGAGCGGTGGGACTAATGGTGAAGTTTATTTTGGAGTTTTAGGAAATCGAATCTATCAATCAGTAGTTGCCGATGGGTATGTTTGGACTAGAAATGGAAACGGTACAACATGGAGTGGTTGGATTCTAAGTGGAGGAACTAATGGAAAGATATTTTTCGGAACTTCAAATGGTAGGACTTATCAAACTGTAATTGCTAGTACTTATGTATGGACTAGATCTACTGACGGAACAATACTATCAGAGAATACAGTTTGGGGACCATGGATATTAAGTGGAAATAGCGACAAAGATGTATTTATGATTAACTTACAAAATAATTTATTCCAATTTATTGTTACTTCTGATGGATTTGTTTGGCAAAGATCTACAGATAACAGTTTAGATGGATTAAATAACCCTCAATGGACAAACTGGGTACTAAGTGGAGGTGGCAAGGGCAAGCTTAGTCTTTCGGTTATAAATAATGTTTTGATTGAGAGTGTTATTGCATCGAACGATCTTTGGAGTAGATTCATTAAGTAAAGTAGTTCTAATTTGTTAAGAAATGATTTACTATATTAAGTAGTCAGGTTTTGTACACCTATTTTTACTATAAAGAAATATTTATTAATTTAAACAAATGGAAAGCCCTGCAGTGCCAACAATGCAAAGTGAAAGTTATTTTCAAAAAAATAAAAAAATGATAATCGCGTTAATAGTTCTTTTATTAATTTTCTGCGGATTAATAGGATTTATTCTTATGTCAAAAGGATCAGGTACTAATAAAGCCGTTAATGGAACTCAAGACCCAAATGCAGTTGATGACAGTACACCTCCTACTTCATCTCCCATTACTACAGAAACAATAGCAGATACTTTCCAAGAGAATACCTTTGATATCCCTGCAGGAGCAGGAGATGCGACATTTAGATTAAACATACAAGTTCCAACTGGAAGTACAGAGACTAAAACTCCTAGAAATGGTATTAACCCTCCTATGTATTCAGTTGAAAATTCGGATTATTCTTTATCATTTTATATTCCCAGTGAAGCATTTCAAAATCATTTTGTAGATAAAATTGACCTTGGATTATTAAATAATATTGGAACAAATGTTTATAGAATCAGATTTGAAAATATGGATGAGGATATGATGGTCTATACCAATGATATGCAAGCCATTAGCGGTGATTCTTGTAGTCAACCTGATCTAATTATTGAGTCTCCATGCGGTTATGGAATCACTAAAATAAACTCAGGGAGTTTCTTAATTGCTTGCCAAGAGAAGTTAACTGGTGGTTTCAATATATGTGACCAGATAATTAAATCTTTAGAATTAGAAGTTATATGAAAATTTTTATAGCATCAGATCACGGTGGATTCGATTTAAAAAGAGATATTCTTCATAACGAAGATTTAAAAAGAATGGATTTAGAATTTGAAGATTTAGGAGCACCTGAACTTGTAGATGGTGATGATTACACAGACTATGCTTTTACACTTGTAGAAGAGATGAAAAAACATCCAAGCAGTCTTGGTATCTTAATTTGTAGAAGTGGAATTGGAATGAGTATTGCAGCAAATAAAGCTAAAGGAATTTATGCAGCACTCTGCTTTACTCCTAAACATGCAATTATGGCAAGAGAACATAATAATGCAAATGTACTTTGCTTAGATTCAGATTATGAAGATAAAGAAATACACTTTAAGATAATTGAAAATTTTGTAAAAACAGAATTTGCAGGTTTTGAATCTAGACATGGTCGAAGAGTCAAAGAAATAATGAAATTCGAAGAAACTAAATAAATACTTGTTAATATAATTATATGGAAACGACACCACAGACAAAGTTCTCGGCATTATCTTCATCTCCAACAATGATGCAAGTAAAAGAAGAAAGTTATTTTCAAAAGAATAAAAAAATGATTTTAGTATTAATAGCTTTACTATTAATATTCTGTGGATTAATTGCATTTATACTCTATTCAAATAGAACTCCAATGCCAAATTCAATAACCAATCCTTCTCCTACACTTATTATTGAAGAGGATAAACCTGTTGTATCTACACCTGTTACACAGACTCCTAACCCAGTAACAATGCCTACAACTAAAGAAATATCTTTTATCTTAGATGAGCATGTTCGAGTACCAGGAAATGGGGATGACGGATATGCTAAAAAACTAAGTTTTACTTTAACAGTACCTTCTGACAGTACAAGTACAGCTGCAACTGATGATCTAGCTCAAGACATAGTAAACTCCGATTTTTCTTTAACAATATCGGACTTATATGAAGTAGCTGGAATTGAACATTTTATTGAAAGAGTTGATCTAGGAGTTTTACCTAATATTGGGACTCAAGTTTTTAGAGTTAAAGAAGAGACGGCAAATAAGGATATGATTTATATCAATGGACAAGAAATAACTAATAATATGCAATGCGTTTGGGAAGCTGGTGGCGTAACAAAGGAAGCACCGTGTGGTGGTGACAATCTAACATTTAGTGGGAGATCTTTTAGAATAA
>JBDSRX010000003.1:0-12114 GCA_039929105.1 Candidatus Dojkabacteria bacterium | reverse complement strand
GGACCGGTTGCA
This sequence comes from Candidatus Dojkabacteria bacterium, assembly GCA_039929105.1. Lineage (GTDB taxonomy): Bacteria > Patescibacteriota > Dojkabacteria > J137 > J137 > JBDSRX01. The sequence continues at coordinate 12,102 of JBDSRX010000003.1, read as the reverse complement.
ATGGGAGGTTATCTACTAACTCCCGAAAATCAAATATTCAGAGGAATTCACGACTCTAAAAAATTAACTGAAGACCAAAGAGAGAAAAAGTATTCAAAACTAAGTCTTCACGACTACATTGTTGAATATGGAACAGTAGAGCAAATCGACTATAGAGGAATAGGAAAAGCACTCCATAAGATTATTACAAGCATAGTAAATCAATATACTGAAAAATATATCAGTAAAAACATTCTTTTCTTAATTGATGGTCAATTTGCAAAAGATTTTGGACCAAATACCAGAAAGTTAATAAAAGGAGATTCAACATATTACTCAATTGCAGCAGCCTCAATCTTAGCTAAAGTTGAAAGAGATAGATTTATGAAAGATTTGCATAAAACCTATCCAAATTATGGCGTCAATAGAAATAAAGGGTATGCTACTAAATTCCATAGGGAAATGATAAAAAAACATGGTCTATCGAGCATTCACAGAAGAACATTTATTGTTGAAGAATTGAAAGACTTATATATGCTCTAGTCGTTAAAAGTTTACTTGTGAGTTGATTCTTGATAAGATAATTAAGAAATAATTGATGATTTTTATGAAGAATCCCACAAATATAGCGCTAACCTTATTCTTAGCAATTTTGACTTTGACCTCTGCACTTATATTTGCATTTTCATTTTCCAAAACCAACGATAAGCTAAATGGATTTCCTAATGACCTAGATGAGAAAGGTTTCTGGTTAAACCCAGGTAACGTAAATGTATCTGTTTTAAAAGAGGAAGATCATTATATTGGCAGTATTGTTTATCCTCAGCAGAATGATCAATCTAAGCTAGTATTAGGTATAAATCAAGCAAGTGGATATGCGCAGATTAATATTAATAGAAAGTTCCAAACAGGAAGTATAAGCATTGTAAGAATATCGGATCCAACCACAGGTGAATTAGATTCTACTCCTGCTACGCCTGAAGAGTTTTACACTTCATTAGCAAATTCATTACAAAACAACACTAGTCAGAAGATGGATTTATGTGTTTCCAAGGCAATTGGTAGTACAGATTACGATTACTTTTGTGGGATAACGATTTATGAAAACTAGGCTAATAATTATAATAATTGTTCTGAATATAATTTTCCTAATTGGTGCAGGTTTACTTTTTGTTTATCCAGGTACTAAGTACGATAATTATAAGCCTACTAGCGCTGACCAAAGAATATTAGCTTATTTTATTAAGCCAAACTCTTTTACATATGAATTAGTAAAAGATCCAAGCGAAAGTTATCTTTTGATTACTAATAGTAATAGTGTCGTTAAAGCTAATCTTTCTATGTATAATAGCCAGTCAATTGACACTATGTTTAATGGTTGGATAAAATATGATAAACAAACATATCATCAATTAATTGTTCCTCCCGCTAATTGCACTTACTTAAGAGTTAATATCTATTTAAATTTGTCTGAAAAATATTTAAAGATTAATGATTTTGATCCTAACGGCCAAGTTCAAAATAATAGTGTATTACAATCCTTATTTTGCGTTGCTACTACTGATACATTAGAAACTCTATAGTTTATGGGAATACTTAGAAAAATAAATATATCAAAATTATATATAATTTTTTACATAATAGTAGCTGCTACTACTTTTTCAGCTTTTTCACTTTCCCCACAAAAAATAAATATCTTTGCGCCAAAAAAAGTAGAGGCCTGTTCATGTTTTTCACCATCTTGTGGAAGTCAATGTACAACTTGGAATACTTGCACACCAGCAAGTTGCTCTTGTTATAGTCAGACTACATGTCCAAATGGTACAAAAACTTGTGGAGGTTGCCCACCACCACCACCACCACCACCACCACCACCAGCACCACCACCTGGTCCACCACCTCCGCCACCACCACCACCTTGTACTGCAACTACACCTGTGGCACCAACTAGCACAGGACCACTTAATGGTGCAGTAAATTTAAAAAAACCAGTAACTTTTACTTGGACTAATGCTGCTTTTGGAATTGGTTGCCCACAAGCTAACTATAATAGAATATTCTATAAAATAAAATCTGGAGTTGACTGCACTGTGGGGGCTTATGGAGTGACCGCATTTTTTGCCGCCACCACCACCAAACAACTTGATACAGAACTCAATTGGGGAACAACATATTGTTGGTATGTACAATCGTATAATAATAGTTTAGGCGCAAACTCAGCTGTTAAGGAATTTACTACTGTTAAGGTCCCTATATTTAATAGTGGGGGTATGTCTAGTATCGATGTTTGTGGAAACAATTCAATCGGAAAATACGATAGTACTGGAGCTAGTGGTACTACTAATCCATTTAACTATACAGTTAGTTTTACTAACCCTGATGTAGCAAGTGGAAATATTGTCGATTGGATATCCTTAGGCATGATACCCAATACAGCAGCTACGATCGATCCATATGATTGGGCAAGTGTTGTATCTTCTTCGATAACTAACAATACTTTTATTTTTAATATGAGTGATTCCTATGGACAGCGAATTTATCAGTCCTATAATCAAACAAGTGGTGCTTGGAATAATGCTTATACAGTGGATGGAAGTATTAGTAGCACATCAGGTTCTGCTACATTGTTAGATTTTGGTAATGCTTCAAATTTGGTCGTAAATGGGAACATAACTACTGCAACTTTCTCTTTAAGAATTAATAGTGGATTCCCTTCTGGTACATATGCAGTTTATTCTATGGCATATGTTAGAAATCCGGCACTACCCGCCGCTCCAGGTTTTATAGCTACAAATAATGCAACACCAGCAAATAGTCTTATGATGAAGAAAGTTGGTACCTTAGTAGTTGATATAGTTCCACCTGCTGTTACGCTTAATCAATCTAAGAGTGGATCTAATACAATTGTAAATTGGGGTGCTACCGATACTAATTTGAGTACTTTATCAGGATATATAGATTCTGATACAGCAGGTTCAAGTCTAAGAGACAACACTGCGTTACCAAGTCCTATTGTAATTAATACAGATGGGACAACACATTCTTATCCAGCAGATCCTCAGAATGCTTTCATTAGTGGAAAGAATTTAGGTTCTCATAACTATACTGATCTTACGCCCGATAATAAGGCAACTTACACGTTTAAATTTTATGTGACTGATACCGCATGTAACTTAGGAGAAACAACCACGATTATTACACCGATTGCACCATGGATTTTAGGGAATGGAGACATCTCAGGGTTAGGTGGAATTGGTAATGTAAAAGTACCAACAATTAATAATTTTACATTACCTCCGTATGTTACAACTACTACACCTGCATACTTTTCAAAAGGTTCTGCTATTAGTGCTACTGCAACAAATGCCAAAGGAGTAACCTCTCTTTATAATAGTTATCTTTTTAATTACAAAGATGATGCTATTAAAGCACCTAATGTAGTTGACGGGAAATGGTACGATTATTTACTAGATAAAGTTTCTAAAAATGCAAAGACGTCCATTACAAATATAAATGGTTCAAAAACAATTACAACAACTATGTCTGGACCAGCAGGTTTATTAGCAGGGACAAATACAAAAGCTGTAGTAGTAATTAATGGTGATTTAACAATAGGTAATTCAATCGTTTCAACTGCTTGTGATTTAAGAGCTATGATTTTTGTAACTGGAAATTTAGTTATAAATCCTGACCTAACAATTACTACTGCACCAGTCCCATTTTATAATGGATGCATGTTTATTGTAAAAGGTAATACAACTATAACAGTAGGTACAGCTAAAGCAACTGTACCACTAATAAGCGCCAGTCCAGCAAACTACGATGTAGTAAACGCAATAATTCTTTCGGATGGATCTTTTAGTACACCTGTAGATTCTGGTGCACCAGACAATGGAACTGGTGCGTGGACTACAAGTACTGCAGGAGGTACAGCAAGATATGGTTATACAGCTTCTGTCGTAGGGAATAAGATTTATAATTGGGGAGGAAATGCATCAGGTACTTTCACGAATATATTGGAGATCTATGATACTACAACTGCGTTGTGGACCTCACAAACTGGAGGTGCTGTTAGATATTATGCCGCAGCAGGAACAGACGGAACTAGAGTTTATACTTGGGGAGGAGCAAATGCCGGAGGAGCAGTTATTAATACAATGGATATTTATAATACTGTAACTGGTGTATTTAGTACTGGAGCTGTAGGACCAGTAGGTAGACTAGGAGCATTTAGCGCTAGTGCTAATGGAAAGATTTATATTTGGGGAGGATGGAATGGTACTGCGTATGTAAATACAATGAATATCTATGATATGGCTACGAATACATGGTCAACAGGAGCTAGTGGAGGAACTGCAAAAGGAATTAATTCTCAAGCTGTTGTTTATAACAATAAAATTTACTATCCGGGGGGTTGTATAACAAACGCAGGGTGTAGTGTAGTTACTAGAGTTTTAGATATTTATGATATTGCAACAAATACATGGAGTATTGGTGCGCTTCAACCAGTAGGAAAAGGAGTTGCAGCAGCTGTTCTTAATAATTCATTATTATTCTTAATCGGTGGATACAATGCTTCTGCCTATACTGCTACTACACATATATATAATTTTGCAACAAATACATGGACTGCAGGTTCTGCACTACCAGGTCCAAAAGGAGCAAACACAGCTGTTTCATTAAATGGAAGAATTTATTTCTGGGCTGGTTATACTGGTGCTGCTTACACTAATTCAATGTATATATATACTCCATTATCTGGAACAAACAAATGGGATGGACTTTATATAAATGGAGGCGTAGTAGCAAATAGTACAATGAATGGAAGTACTACAACACTTTTGAGAGATGTTAATGGAAATGCAAATGACTCACAACCATCTTTATTAATAAATAATGATCCAAGATATAAGCTTACTTGGGGAGATGATCTTGCAAGTAGAGAATATGATCTTAGAGAATTTGGATTGTAAAATTAAAAGTACAATCTATAGGGATTGATAACCTAATAACTAGGGCTGTATTTAAACTAGATTAATATTCTCCAATTTTCGTTCTTACGAGTGCAAAAAGCGAAGCAGGGATGCCTAACTTCTCACCTAAATCTTCTGCTAATTGTCTAATATATGTCCCTTTAGAGCATTTAACTCTAACTTGAGCTATTGGTAATTTAGTAATTCCCTCAACCTTTAATTCTTCAATTAATCTGTTTGAAATTCTATTATCGTAATCATTAAGATCTTTTTCTTCAAAGCTAAGCAACTCAAATTCGTAAAGTTTAACTACTTTTGCTGGCAGTGGAGACTCAAATACTACCTTCCCGTTTTTATAGAATTTAACGATTTTCTTACTAACTTCGTTAGAATCTGAATTATCAATAAATTCAAACTTATCTGAACTTCTTGCAAGTTCTCTTAATTTATTTCCTTTAATTTTTACAGAACTAAAAACAGGAACGTATTGTAAATACTCTTTAGGGAATCCATTTATCGCTTTTAAAACATCTTCTTTAGAGATTTTTTTAAGATCCTCGCTTTTAATTTGACCTTCTACATCTCCAGTGTGGGTAGATATACCTAACGCAATATCCGCAATGTACTCTTTATCCATTCCAAGAAAGGAATCCGACAGCTTGGTTGCTTTCCCAACTAGAACTATCATCTTTCCAGAAGCGAATGGATCTAATGTGCCAGCATGACCAACAGCTCTTGTTTTATATTTTTTTCTAGTTTCATCTACAAGATCGTGAGAAGTGATCCCAACTGGTTTAGCTAGTATCAATACACCGTTTGGTCTTCCAAATTCATCAATCTCGATTTTGTTTACTTCGTACTCTTTCATAATTTTTGTATTTGTATGTTGTATTGTAGCATTTGATAAAGTAAAATCACTAGACTATATTTTAAGTAGATAAGTAATGTACAACGACGTCTTCGCAGAAGATAACAAAAAAAGAATAGATTTAATGATAGAACTTGGCAAGAGAATTAAGCTAGCAAGAGTAGAATCTAGAATGTCACAACTTCAAGTAGGTGTATCTTTAGGGGTTTCCGATAAAACTATTTCTGGTTACGAATCTGGAAGAATAGCTCCACCAATAGATAAATTAATGCAATTAGCAGATCTTTTCAAAAAACCAATTTCTTACTTTTTAGGAGCAGATCCAAGAGAATATAAAGTTGCTTCTAGATTAAGAGCAGTTGAAGTAGCTTTAAGAGAGATTAGAAAGCAATTAAACGAAATCAAATTAGTTTCTCAAACTGTAGATCTCGATAGCTAGTTAATAAATCCCTCCTCGAGGAGGGTGTCACGAAGTGACGGGAGGTGTGAGACGTCATTTACGTTTTTAACACACCCAGTCCCGATAAATCGGGACAGCCCTCTCAAGAGGGCATACTCTAACTGCCCACACATAATTCAACGAGTAATACCCTGCCAAACGTAAGTTCGTTCTAATCTTTCCTCAGAACTCCAATTATATGAACTTTAGTTTTGTTTATTAGTGGAAGTGAAATGATAGTCTCAATTATTACTCCAATATAAAAGAAGAATTTATTGATAGCAATGTAAGTTGGATCTCCATTTAGAATAGTTTCATCTGCATTTAATCCTGCATCTTTAGCCATTCTCTTTAAAGTTCCAACAGTATTTGCTCTATAGAAAGTCTTCATAGGTTCAACGGTCAACTTTCCACCAAGTTTTGTTGCAACCCAAAGTCTAAATTTATGAGGTATTATTTTGTTAATAATCACAACATAGTTCAACGCATTCGGTGTCAAAAAAACTGCTCTTCCACCTGGTTTTAAAACTCTCCCAAATTCTTTAATAACTTTATCTGGATTTTCTAAATGTTCAAAAACCCAAGAGGAAATTATTAGATCAACTGAATTATCTTTAATCATTGGAATAGAAGAGAGGTCTGAAACAATCTTTTCTTTAATAAGATCGTTCATTCTTAAATACTCATCAGAAATATCTACACCAATCACATGTTTTGCGCGTTTGTATTCTTCTGTGTAAAGGTTTGAAAAACCACACCCTGCTTCCATTATTACGGTTTCAGATGTAACTAATTTAGAAACTATGGATTTATAAATTGAAACTGAATCGTTCCAACCTTTATTAACTTGTTTGTATAAATCTTGGTATTCAATTTGAGTCATTAGCTATTTTGTAAGAAAATTTATAACGTCTTTTACAACGTCTGCCTTGCATCTTAATATAAAGTCGTCATGAGATCCATGGATATGAAGAGATTTCTCATTTTGTAATGATTTTCGTAAATATTCAGCTTGTACTCGAAATATTTTATCTTCTTGAGAAGAGTTTACTATTAAGATTTCTTTATCTTTAATATCCTCTAAATATTTAGTATAGTCAGATGTAAAAAGCTGATAAATGGATTCAGCAATTACCCTCGGATCTAAATGAGCTACCATATCAGAATACATTTCTAGAAATACTTCAGGTACAGATTCTTCAATTATTAAAACTTTACTAACTTCTCTCATCTTTCTAATAATCATAGTTTTTAATACTGAGTAGTATTTTAAATAATGAACAATGTTTATAAGTTTGAAAGTATGGAATCTACCAATTAAATTGGAATTTATTACGGAAGATACTAATACAACTTTCTTAACTTGGTTTTTTAGATCTGCTGCTAGTTTTAAAGCCATTGCACCTCCGAAAGAATAACCAATTACTGAAAACTCTTCTACTTTATAATCTTTAAGGATTTGCTTAGCAATATCTACATACTCATCGATATTAAAATCTCTATTCCTGAACATATCTTCTGAATATCCAGCCCAGCCTGGCAAATCGAATGTAATAAATCTAACTTTGGATGGGTCGTAATGAGTTAAAAACCAAAGATAGTAAAGTTCAGAATGAGGGAATGATGGAAATGAAAAAACTACTTTCTCTCCTGTTCCAAAGGAATAAGTCTGAATATTGAAACCTTTGTATGTTGTCGTGTGCTTACTATAATCAAAGCTAGATTTGAAGATCTTATTCATAAAAATTTATTTTAAACAATCCAAGTTTATAATTATTTCATTTCATTTACTAGAAGATTATTCATTTATGGATTAAGTAAAGGTTTTAGAATATAATTGCTTGTTATTAATACTAAAACAATGAAGAAACTTGGAATATTATCACTCGGACTATTCTTGCTAGCATCAACATTCATTCATCCAACTGTACATGCGGTGCCAACTTTTACATATCCAAATTACGATGTAAATATTGTAATTAATAAAGATTCCACATTTACTGTTAAAGAATCTTTTGTATATTCATTTTACGGAGAAGTGCATGGAGTTAGAAGAGATATTAAAACTACTAATGCAACTTGTTTGTCACAGAGTGTTTTAACTTGTGGAGGTTTTGATAGATTAGAAATGCTTGGAGTTTACGATGAAAACGATAAAAAAGTTACAGACTTTACAACTTCAACCTATACTGACGAAGATACAAACGATGAATTTTACAGAATTGAAAGAGTTCTTTATCCAAATGGACAGCAATTTAATGGAGAAAGAGTTAAGTGGAGTATTGAATACAAAATTTATGGAGGATTGAAATGGTTTGATGAGAATCCAATATTTTACTGGAATGTAATTCCAGACGACATGAACGGAAATGTTGTTAAAGCACAAGTAAATATTGATCTTCCTGACGATACTTCCTACAGATCTTCTAATTTTCAAATTTACGATTCTTACGGTAAAAATCCTACACTATCTGTAATTGCTAATAAAATTACAATGGCAATGAAGAATTTAGGGTCATCTGGAGCACTTACTGTTTCTTATAAATTCCAACCAAACGAAATTACTAAACCAGCTAACCTAAACTACAATATTCAAAATCCACCATTTGCTAATTCTATATTACTAAATGGTGTAACAGAAGATGCAGCAACTTCAAATGGTTCTTTAACTAATATTCCTGCTGGTCCTACAAAGATTGTATTCTCTCACTCAGGTTATAAAGATTATGTATTTAAAGAAACATTAGCTCCTGGTGAAACTAAAAATTTAACTATTAATTTAGAACCAGAAACTTGGATGAGTTTTCTTTTATTAATTAATACTTTGTTTACTTGTTTAGGAATATTCTTTATCCCTGCTGCTGTCATTTATCTATATATAAACTATAAAAGAAAAGGAGTAGATAGTAATATGCAAAAAACTATTATTCCACTTTTTAAACCACCAGTTGATGTTCCACCTTACTTACTTGGAACTATTAAAGATGAAACTGTAGATAAAGAGGACATAATAGGAAGTATTATTGATTTAGCATTCAGAGGTTATATAAAAATTAGAGAAATAACTAAAAATGTAGATTATGAACTTACAAGATTAGAAGGTAAAAAGGGTGATAAGGGACTTTCAGATATGGAAGCTGAAATAATGGAAGCTGTATTTAAAGGTAAGGATGTTGTTACAACAACAGGAATGCAAAGTTATTTTTACTATAAATATGCATTACTAAAATCTCATATATATAAAGAAGTTGTTGAAAAAGGATTCTTTGATAGATCTCCAGAAGTAATTAGAAATAGTTACGCAGGTTGTGGAATATTTATATTCGTAATAGGAATTATTGCTGCTTGTGCAACAAGTATTATTGGAACAGGATTTTTGGGATATATAGTTCTTTGTACACCTTTACTTGGATTAATTACTCTTGGTGCAGGATATATTATTTTATCTAAATTTATGCCAGCTAAAACAGAAAAAGGTTCTAAGGTTTATGCAGATATTCTTGGATTTAGAATGTATTTAAACACAGCCGAAAGATACACATTACAAAACTTAGAACCAGAAGACTTCGAAAAATACTTATCTTATGCAATTGTATTTGGAATAGAAAAACAATGGGCAGAGAAGTTTAAAGATATTTATAAACAAATGCCAGATTGGTATGAAGGATCTAGACCAGATGTTTGGGATGCAATATGGATTAGTAGCTTTACAAGAAGTTTTGCCGATTCTGCTATTACAAATATGTCACCAGCATCTTCAAGTGGTACATCTGGCGGGGGATGGGGCGGCGGCGGCGGTGGTGGGTTCAGCGGCGGTGGTGGAGGAGGAGGATCGTCCGGAGGTTTCTAATAATGACGAATTACGTATGACAAATGAAGAATATATTTCATTTAATTAAACCTAATGATATAATTCGGAACGTTATTCGTAATTCTTAATTCGTCATTAGTAATTAAGAAGCCAGTGTGGCGGAATTGGTATACGCGCTAGTCTTAGGAACTAGTCTCGCAAGAGGTATGGGTTCGAGTCCCTTCACTGGCATTAAACTTCTTCCACTTATTCTTCACTTTCCATTCCACTTTTGTACTCTAATACAATGTAAGCATTTTATTTATCTAGTATTATCCAATTTGAAATTTAAAATTTTCAAACCATTATAATTTATAGATCTAGAATGACATATGATCTTGAGAGTAGAACCATTAACTTCTCGAAATTAATGTTGAAGTATTTACGTGGTAATAAAATCTCACTTCACAATGAATCAATATATAGGCAGGTTATCCGTTCAGCAACAAGTATCGGAGCAAATTATCGTGAAGCAAACGGTGCAAGTTCACGTAAAGATTTCGCATATAAAATACATATTTGTAAAAAGGAAGTGAAGGAGACAGGCTATTGGCTTGACCTAATTTTAGATATTGATGGTAATAATGACATTCTGCAGGAATTGATAAGTGAATGTAAAGAATTGAATCTCATATTTGGAAAGATAGCTGCTAGCTCCCACTAGGCTTGTTTTATGAATTTAAAATTTCAAATTGAAAATTATTCTAACCCCGGATAAACGCATCCACTAATATATTTTCTGCTTTCTTTTTATCAACCCCTCTCGAACTTAAATAATAAGTTTGTACTGGATCAAGATAACCAATAGTTGCGCCATGTCCACCTTTAACTTCACTTTCTTTAATTTCTAAACTAGGAATCGCTCTTGCAAAAGCTGTATCACTCATCACAAGACAATTAATTTTTAAATATGTATCTGTATTAATTGCACCTTTATTAATTTTTAAAACTGCTTCAAAATCAAAGCGTGCTTTATCAAAAACGACTGCCTTAATATTAATTCTAGATTTAAAACCTGGCTTTGAGTGAACAATCCAGATTTTAGATTTAAGCATATCTTCATTCCTACCAACGTACATTGCATTAATTTCAATGTCCTCGTTAATTTCTATAAAGTTCTCACCTTCTTTTAATTCAATAGTTTGCTTCTTCATAAACTCTCCTGGTCTAACTTAATATATTGGATTATAATTTAATAAATGAAAATAGCAAAACCAATAAAATTAATAGTAATTATCTTTATTATAGTAGCTATCATCTTAATTGGAGTAAGTGTTGTTTTAAAGATTGATTTACTATCAGAAATAAGATCTACGATAAATACATTTATTAAGCCAGCAAGCGCACCTGTTGCAGACAATACCAAACCATTAGAAGTTACTGTTAAAGAAGGAGCTCACGAAACACTACAACCAAGAATATCACTAACGGTTACAACTAACCAAGATGTAGAAGTTCTAAATCCAGATAAATTTAAATTAACCTTTGTTAAAGATATTGAAGGAACTAAATATTATGCGTTAGAAATTCTAAATATAGGAACAGGTACAGCAACTGTTCCTGTCACTTTTAAATCTAAATCCGGAGAGCAATTAACACAATCAGTTAATGTTTTAAGATCACCTTTCAGCATACCATTAGGTCTTAAAGATATAGTAGATTGGGAGAATAGCGTGTATACAGTTGATGGAGATAACTTAGTAGTTCCAGTAAATAAAGGACATAAATTAGTAAGCGATTACGAACCTACAGATTTAGTCAGACTTTTCGACGATAAAAACTTATTAGTTCAAACAGATAAGTTAATGCTTAGATCGGAAGCTGCAGAAGCTTTATCTTTAATGGTAAAGAAACTTATGGACGAAACTGGAAAACCATTAACAATCGCTTCAGCATATAGGTCATACAATAATCAGTTCCAGCAATATGTATCTTGGGTAAAAACATATGGTCAAGAAGATGCAGATAAAGTTTCTGCAAGACCAGGTTTCTC
>JBDSRX010000002.1:0-36161 GCA_039929105.1 Candidatus Dojkabacteria bacterium | reverse complement strand
GAGCTGGTAAAAACGTAATCGAGCTGGCCAAAGAGATAGTAAAGGTTGTAAGTTACGACATAAATAATCTAAGTGTAGAAAAAATTTCTAAAATTAAAGGAATAGGTTCTGCTAAAGCTACAGAAATTATTGCCTGTTTTGAACTTGGGAAAAGGTATTTAAAAGAAAAAAAACGTTCAATTATTTTAAGCCCAGAAGGTGCTTGGCAAGAGCTTTCTGAGATACGTTCTTCTAAAAAAGAACATTTTGTTGTACTATTTTTAGATTCTAGAAACCAAACAATTACTAAAGAAATAATTTCTATTGGAACTATAAATGCAAGTATTGTACATCCCAGAGAAGTGTTTGAATCTGCAATTAAAAATTCTGCCGCCGCAATAATTGTTGCACACAATCATCCAAGCAATGAACCAGATCCATCTGAAAATGATATTGATGTAACTAGAAAATTAATTTCGGCAGGAAAGCTTCTAGATATAAAAGTGCTTGACCATGTAATAGTTACAGAATCTAAATGGTTTAGTTTTAAAGAGAATAAACTTTTATTTTAAGCTTCTACTTCAAAGACTTGAAATTTTTGAGCACCTTTTCTATCTTGTATAGCTCTCAGTCTTGTATAAACTTCATCGTATTCAAAACCTTTGTATGAACAATTTGCCTTTAGAACAGCAATGTATCTTAATACTTTAGGTACGTCAAATCTCCATCTTTCTACAGCTTCACCATCATTAATCATAAAAGAAACTCCACACATTCTTTCTAAAATCTCAACTTGCTTATGAAGTTCAAAAAACATTAATCCTTCTGTTGGCCTTAAAGTACCATCCTCTATAGCTTTTGTAACAATCCTTACACTAAACTTCCCGCAATCCATTCCAAAACCAGATGCAACCCATTTATCTTCGTAGGTATGTAAGGGGATATCCCCTTGTGAAAATCCTTTACCTTCTTTTCTAGTTAAAGAAACAACCTGGAATTTTCCTACAGGAGATCTAGTAATTTCATTAACTTCACTACTACTATCACCAGAATCATAAATATCGTCTAAAACCAAAACATCTTCTTCCTCTGTAACCTCATCCGAAAGTACATATTTATAATGTCCTTCGTCGTCATATTCTTTTGCAGCAAAAACAAAATTTATTTTACTTAAAATATCTGGCATATCTTCATGCTTCTTTAGTGCTTTTATAAATTCGTGATAGGGTATAAAGCTTCCGTCTAAAGGTAAAATTATTGTCAATTTATTTTCAATCTGCTCTAATTTACTTCTTACGAGGGAGATGAAACCCTCCATAGTAGCTTCTATCTTTTGTCTCATTATTTCTGGAGTTAATGTAGGTTCTAATTCCATTCCTACTGGAACATCATCTTGAAGTCGTTCTAATAATCCTATTTGATCTGCCACTTGTATTAAAGTAAAATTTAAACCAAGCGATTCTAAAAGAATTTAATTTAAAATACAATGCAATATCCAAAACGGTTTACTAGAGAGATTATTGAAGCATTAGAGATATTTAGATTTTCTGACGAACATGAATTTAGAAATAGATTTATTGGCTTAAGTATAGATTTTTTCCCAATATATATAGAAATTGGTCTAATAATTCTCTTTTTGTTGAAAGTTGATCCATCAATTCTTTTATTTCTTTCGATACTTTCTTTTTTCTATGCTCTTTTCCATTTTTATAAAATCTTTATTGATACCAAAAATGTTGTCTTAAAAAAGTATGAAATCAAAATTCCTGGTTTAACTAAAGAAGTAAGTTTTATCTTTGTTTCGGATATGCACTACGGTCCAGAATATTATGGTGCAGATGCAACTAAAATTAGAAAGATGGTGGATTTAATTAATTCTAGAAATAAAGATTTAGTAATTTTTGGAGGAGATTTTGTTTGCAGAAAATTAGATTCTTCAATAGCAACTGAGTATGCAAAAGTGAAAGCAGAGGATGTAATCGGGATTTATGGAAACCATGATTCTTTATATTTAAATGAAAAACAAGGAGCAGAAATGCCTGTAAGATTTTTAGAAAGCATGAATGGTTCTGGAATAAAGTTTTTAAATAATGAAGGATTTAAGTACGGTGATATTTATTTTGGTGGAATTACTGACATTTGTTCGATGAACTTAGATGTTGAGAAAGCATTCGAAGAGGGTAAAGGCGATGAAACAAGAGTTTTATTATCTCACCATCCAGATATTTTCGATTTTATAAAAGAAGAAGATAATATTTCCTTAGTGTTATCTGGACATACTCATGGAGGTCAAATCTACTTACCTGTAGTAGGTTCTGTCTTGACAATTCCTTGTAGAAATACAAATCTAGTTAAAGGTCTTTATCAGATTACAGATAAACTACAGTTATTTATTTCTATGGGAGCTGGTTTCTCCTCTACAAGAATGAGATTAGGAACACAATGTGAAGTTTGTGAAATTACGCTTACAAATTAAATTTGCCCTACAACAAAAGCATCTAAAAATCTTTTCTGCAGATAAACAATTAATTCGAAATCTGAAAGTAATTCAGTTCCCATTAAATTACCTTGATCCGAATATAAATCAAAAATCTTCTCCTTAGTTTGTTTAGTTATTAATACTATTGTCTCAGTAAATTCTGCTTTATCTTTTTCATCTCTCATTCCTATACCCAACTTTAAGAAAAAAATGAGTTGTCTTATTAGTTTTAGGAAAGCCTTATGTCTTACAGATTCTATAGCATCTATATCCTGTTCTAAACTTTTACTAAACGCTGCTGTAAAAATATCTACTAATTCTGCTTTTGTAACTTGCGGTTTGACTTTTAGATACTCATAAAGAGAAATTTTTCCTAAGTACATTATCTCTTCTAAAGATTTTATTTTTTCTTCTTCTGTAGGAACTATGGAGCTTAATACTGGGTCTGGAATGATTTTTGTTGGCATATTTGCTTCTCTAGTAGGACTTTCAGGTTGTGAAACAATAGCTCTTTTTTTCATATCTTCTGCAGCTGCAGCTGCATCTAATGCTTCTACTGGAATAGCTTTGGTTGCTGCTCCGATAATGGTTGGCATCTCTACCCCTACTGTATCTCCACCTCCCATATTTTGTATTTAAAGAATATAGAAAGATTTTATTCGAAAATGCATATAATTACTAGTTTTTTGTATCCTATAGAATGCGGAATTTGGCTTCCTAATGATATAATACGTGAATGAATTCGATTGGAAACAAGAAAAAAGTATTTGTAGGTTTATCTGGCGGAGTAGACTCTGCTGTTTCTGCATATCTTCTTAAAGAACAAGGTTACGATGTAACTGGAGTTTACATGAAAAATTGGTCTGGAGATGAGTTTGGAATACAGGCTGATTGCCCATGGGAAGAAGATCAAAAGGACGCAGAAGATGTTTGTAAACATTTAGGTATTCCGTTTAGATCTTTTAACTTTGAAAAACAATATAGAGATAAAGTTGTAGAATACTTCTTTTCAGAATACGAAAAAGGTAGGACACCAAATCCAGATGTAATGTGTAATAAAGAAATTAAATTCAAACTTTTCTTAGAGAAAGCTATTGAAGAAGGTGCAGACTTTATTGCAACTGGACATTATGCTCGGAAAATGACGAGTGACGAATTACAGATGAAATATAACGCAGATGAAGTCCCTCCTCGAGGAAGGTTGCACGAAGTGCCGGGAGGTGTTAACTACTTACATAAAGGAGTTGATTCGAATAAGGATCAGACTTACTTTTTATATAATCTGACCCAATCACAATTGGATAAGGTGTTGTTTCCTATTGGTCATTTAGAAAAGCCAGAAGTAAGAAAAATTGCAAAAAATGCAGGATTACCTAATGCTAAAAAACCAGACAGCCAAGGTATCTGTTTTATTGGAGAAATAAATGTTCTTCAATTTTTAATGAGTAAAATTCCTGTTAAAGAAGGAGATATTATTGATATCGATTCTGGAAAAGTTGTTGGAAAACATAAAGGAGTTTATTTCCATACAATAGGGCAAAGAAATGGATTAAATATTGGAGGAACTCCTGTTCCATACTTTGTTTGTAAAAAAGATATTGAAAAAAATATTGTTTATGTTTGTCTAGGTTCAGATAATCCGGCACTATACACTACTGAAGTTAAATTAGAAAATTTACATCTAATAAATAAAAATGTAAAACTAGATGATGTAGAACTACAAGCTGCAGTTAGATACAGACAAAAACCAATGGCAGGTAAATTAAAGAAATCCCTCCTTGAGGAGGGTGGTTCGAAGAACCAGGAGGTGATAACCTTTATATTCAATGAACCTGTAAGAGCTGTAGCAAGTGGACAAAGTTTAGTAATGTATTCTGGAGACGAATGTTTAGGAGGAGGAGTGATAGAATAGCAAAGCACGAAAATCGAATAAAGAAGCGCAAAGATGTCATATTTTCGAGCTTTGGGTTTCGAATTTCTGATTTATAAATAATATGTTTCAACTTACAGACTTAAAAAAACCAGTACTAGGACTCTCTCCAATGGATGGGGTTACTGACGCTCCGTTTAGATATATGGCTGCTAAATACAGTAAGCCAGATATGACGTTTACAGAGTTTACTCATGTAATGGGAATGTGCA
The DNA here is from genome assembly GCA_039929105.1 of Candidatus Dojkabacteria bacterium. Lineage (GTDB taxonomy): Bacteria > Patescibacteriota > Dojkabacteria > J137 > J137 > JBDSRX01. The sequence continues at coordinate 31,561 of JBDSRX010000002.1, read as the reverse complement.
TGGCAGGAGATAATGTTCTACATCATTTTCTTTACGATGAAAATGAAAGACCTGTGTTTGGGCAAATATTTGGAAAAGAACCAGAATATTTTTATCATGCTGCAAAAATAATTTGTGAATTAGGTTTTGACGGAGTAGATATAAATATGGGTTGTCCTGCAAAATCTGTAGCAACAAGTGGATCTGGCGCTGGTTTAATAAGAACTCCAGACCTTGCTAGAGAAATTATTGCAGCAGTTAGAGAAGGAGTTAAACATTGGGTTGAAAATGGAGAACTTACTGGATTAAAAGAAAGATCTTACAATGCTGTAAAAGCAAAATCTAATTATGGTTTAACACGAGAATTAAAATCAGTTTCTGTAAAAACGAGAATTGGATACGACCATCCTATTACAGAAGAATGGATTAAAAATATCGATAGAGCAAAACCGGATTGGATTACAATTCACGGAAGAACTCTTAAACAAATGTATACAGGACAAGCAGACTGGAATGAAATTAAAAAAGGAGTCGAAGCAACTTCTTTACCTGTACTAGCAAATGGAGATATAAAAACTAAAGAAGATTTCGATAAAATTTTAGAATTAACAGGGGCTTATGGAGCCTTAATTGGAAGGGCTGCTTACGGAAACCCTTGGATATTTGAAGAATTAAGAGGAAATAAAGTAGAACATTCTAAAGATGAAAGAGTAAAAACTTTAATAGAACATACAGAAAAATTTATGGAAATCTTTCCAGATCCAAGAATATTTGTAATGCTTAGAAAACACTTTGGATGGTATTTAACCGGCTTTGAAGGAGCAAGTGAACTAAGGTCGAAACTAATGCAGACTAGAAATATTGAAGAAGTAAGAGCTGCGTTTGCAAAATCCGAATAACGAATTAAGAAATCCAAAAAGAATCCCGCATAAAGCGGGATTATCGTAGTTTTCGAGCTTCGAATTTCGTTATTCGTGCTTTGAGCGTTACTCTATTCCCCAAATTACAGAAACATTTAAATTAATCTCTAATTGTCCACTGGATAAAGTTGAACTTAAATCTGCAGATGCTTCTGCAGCATAAGCAACATTTCTAAGCGGACTTGGTGAACTAATATCTGACGATGTATCCGAAACAGATACTGGCTTTAATAGTTTAACCCCACTTAATCCAGCTAATTCATCTGCTTTCTGTTTAGCTTTATCGTATGCTAACTTTCTTGCTTGAGTAAATAATGGTGCTTTGTTTTCAATATCAAAAGAGATATTACTAATTTGAATTTGATCTATTTCAGAAACTCCATCTATTATTGAAGTTGCTTTTGTAGCATTAGAATCTACACCTTTTACTTTTATTTCTACACTCACATTAGCTCTTTGTCCTTTTAGAACTGGTGTCCCATTATTATAGTCATAATCTGGAGATACACTTAAATTACTAGTTTGAATATCGTCTACTGCTACTCCATTAGCTTGTGCTACTGCAACGGCCTGCTTAATCTTATTACTAGCATTTTCTAATGCTTGTTTGCTTGTTGCTGAGAGTTCAGATGCAGTAACTGTTATTAAAACCATATCAGGTTTTGCAAAAAGTTTTCCATCTCCACTTACTGAGATTGTATTTGTTAACTGTCCGTTTTGGTCTACTGCGGTTCCAATATTTTTAATATAGAAACTTCCATTAGAAATTAATAGTGTACATACAAGTAGAGTTAAACAAACAGCGAAGATTGCTAATACTCTTTTATCTATATTCTTTAACATAAGTTTATTATTAATAAATTAATTTAAAGCTGATACAACAATCGTATCTGCCTCTAGTAATAATGTTGCATCACTAGTCTCTACAGAAGCAAAAGATGCTGCTCCACCACCTGTTCCAAATCCTGGGAAGAAAGATCCACTTCCACAAACTGTTGTTCCAGCTGGTACTTCTATTGCATCTGCGCAATCAACTTTTGCTTTATAACTCCATTTATTTGTTCCTTTATCTGCAACTCTTATTATTTTTGAACTTACTTCCTTAACATCGTAAGTTGAAGTTGGATAACCTACTGCTAAATCTCCAACAGGTCCAAATAATCTACTAAATGTTACTGTTGCACCTGTTTTTGTAAATTTAACTTCTAAACTTTTAAGAGTTGTTGCTGTTGTTGTGGATTCAAGTTCTACTTTAGTATTTGATATAGGAGTCCAAGATGCTGGAAATTCTACTTTAATTCCTAAGCCAGTATCTGAGAATGTTAACTTAGTATTAGGATCTTTTGCGGCTGCTTGTAAATCCAAAATTTTACCTTGTGCAGCTTTTAAATCTTCTTTAACTTTTGAAAGTTCGTTTTGAGAATTATTGTAATCGTTAGATCTAACAACGAATAAAACTCCTAAAGCTGTAGTGCTTATAACAAGTATTATTACTACTAGAGTTAGTAATAATCTACTTAAAAAATGACCCATATAGAAATAATAAAAATTAAATTCTATAAAAAGTGTACCTTATATAATAAAAGTAATCTAGTAGGAGCTTATATATCAAAAAATTGGTAGAATAAGATTAATTAAATTTTAAATAAATAAAATGAAGTTTAAATTTTTTATATTTATATTCAGCATAGTTTCGTTGTTAAGTATAAGCTATAAAGTTTCAGCAGTAGTAACTTCGCCACCAACTCTAGTTGCACCATTACCATTAGAAAATACAGATCCAATGACCCCTACACCAACACAACCTACTGCTCAACCACCTGCAAACATTGTGGAACCTACACCAGCTAAACCGCCTACACCATCCGATCAACCAGCAAAAGGAAGTGGTTCAAGTGGAAGTTCTGGAGTTCAAACAATTCCACAAAATAAACCTGTTCCTACAAATTTAAGTAATTATGATATTTTTGGAAATAATTCCTCTACACCAGATCTAAGAATATTTATACTTTGTTGTATTTGTCTTTTAGGACTTTTAGTAATAGCAGTAATTACTTTTATTGTTGTTCTTCACAAAAAGAAAAAGATGAAAATGAATAAATAAGCACGAATATAGAAATCCAAAAAAGAATCCCGCTTAAAGCGGGATTTTAATTAGTTTTAGAGCTTCGAATTTCGTTATTCGTGCTTTGAAACATTACTCGTATCTTAATGCAGTCACAGGGTCTAACCTAGAGGCTCTAATTGCTGGATAAAGTCCTGCTAAGATTCCTATTATTGTAGAAACAACAACTGTAATTACTATTAACCAAACTGGTGTTTCAAATAAGTGAGTTACATTTGTAATTCCTAGATTTGGTAAAATTCGTTTAACTACAATAGCTTCCACTAATGCAATTACACCTAAACTTGTGAGCACAGCTATAACACCTCCAAGAAATCCAATTAGTCCCGATTCTGTAATAAACAAGGTCATAATATTTGAGTTTTTTGCACCAACTGCTTTCATTACTCCAATTTCTTTTGTTCTCTCGAATACAGACATTACCATTGTATTAATAATTCCTATTGAAGCTACAAATACTGCGATGGCTCCAACTATTGTGAAAATAATTGGAATAATATTAAAGAATGTATTAAATAGAGTAAGGATATCTTCTAGAGAATTAGAATCAAAGCCTAAATTTCTAATTTGATTTCCTACTTCTTTAACATCTGATTCTGTATTTGCTTTTACATAAATAGATTGGTATCCGGCTGTTTTTACATATTCATTTACATCTTCGTATCCATTCTTTTTTGCTACAACTGTAGCACCTTCAGTTTGCGATACTATATAATTAAAATTTCTAACATCTCCAATAACTCCCACAACTGTGTATTCCTTAGGTTCTACAGGTTTACCTTGTCCACCTATTAAATTACTTTGGTCTGTAAGAATAATAGTTTGTCCCATAAGTTCTTCTGCAGTTTTTTCATATGCTTTTAGAATGGTTTCAGTTACTATTAATTCTCCAGTTTGAAGGTTAGAAAAATGACCTGCTAAAACTTTAGTAACTATTTGGTCGCCTTCTCTTAAATTCCAACCAGCTCCAGTTGAGGATGCAACTACTCTATCGTCAAATGTTTTGTCTTTAAACTCAAACTTTCTACTAGAAATACTTACGACAGGATCTGCAAATTGAACATTTTGTATTTTCTGGATTTCTGCTACTGCTTCATCATCTAATATTCTTGGCTTTACTTCATCTTCTTTTGCTGTAGTACTTAAAAAATTCAAATTTAAAGCACCTTTTTTAGTTACAAAAATACTTTTAATATCAAATTGATTTGTAATTTGAGAAATTAAAAGTTTTTGTGCACCAAAAGAAAGAGATACTAAAAAGATGATTATAAAAACACCAATAAATACCGCAAAAGTTGTTAAGAATGTTCTTACTTTGTTTCTTTTTAAAGAAGTAAAGGACATTTGGATTGCATCAATTATAAACATATTTTTAAATGAAAGAATTAAAATAATGAAAAGAATGAAGGAATTATTCCATCTTCATTTCTTTCATTGTTTTCATTTTCTTCATTAATACCTATTCTATAGTAAGAGCTTTTTCAGAAACTTTATCGTTTATTATTTTTCCATCTTTAATTTGAATTATTCTATCTGTAGATTTAGCAATATATTCATCGTGAGTAACTATTATAATTGTTACTCCTTCTTCTTTATTTAACATTCTTAAAAGCTCTAAAATTGATTGTCCTGTTTTACTATCAAGATTTCCTGTAGGTTCATCTGCAAAAATTATACTTGGTTGATTTACTAATGCTCTGGCAATGGAAACTCTTTGTCTTTGACCTCCGCTTAATTCGTTAGGTCTGTGATTCAATCTATCTTGAAGACCAACTTTAATTAATGCATCTTTTGCCATTTCTCTTCTTTTTCTTCTTGAGACTGTTGAGAATAATAAAGGAAGTTCAACATTTTCAATTGCTGTTAAATGTGGTTGAAGATTAAATGTTTGGAAAATAAACCCAATTTTTTTATTTCTATATTGAGCCAATTTACCTCTAGAAAGTTTTGCAATATTTTGTCCATCTACAACTACAGTTCCTGAATCTGGGCTGTCAAGGCCTCCAAGAATTTGCATGGTGGTCGATTTTCCACTTCCAGAAGGACCAATTATAGATAGCATTTCAGAGTCTTCAATTCTAAATGAAATATCATCTACTGCTTTTACAATTTCTCCACCTAACTTGTAGTGCTTTATTAGATTTTCAACTTGTATCATTCGTTATGGTTTAATAGTTACGATGAAATTAACTATCAAGTATAAATCCGAAAGATTAAAAAGAGAATAGCAATAATGGCTGGAGTTTAGAAAGACATCTACTCAAAGAAAAGGCCGTGCCACGTCCTATTTATCTAGTAACCAGTAACTAGCAACCAGAAACAAAATTAATTTTCTTCATATTATCTTTACATGGATTAATAATTTTGTAATACTGTTGTATTGTAGAGGCAGTTCTATGCCTTTTAGATTATAAATTATTACTAACTATAATGAATAATAGAAGAAAAGTTACTCTTGCAGCACTATTTGGTATGACTCTTTTATTAGCTGGAGTTAGTATTTTTATTACTCTTAGAATTCAACAAAACAACGCCGCTGCAGATGCAAATGCTAGTGGATTTGGAGCAACAGCAACAACAAACAAATTTAATTCTGTATTTGCAGAATTTGCAAGCTACCCCTGTAGCGCATTCTTAACTCAAGATAAATTAGGTGAAAATACAGTAATAACAAAAATTACTAAATCTACAAATAACTTAGAATTACTTGGAGCTCAATCATATATTCCATTCAGTTGTACATATACATTAAGCGATACTCAATCTATCGACATTGTTTTGCACTCTTATGATGAGAATTCTTATATAGATGATTCAGCCGAAACTCTTTATGCAAGAATTAATATAAATTTAAGTAGTGTATTAGATAAGGAATTTATGGGTATTGGAGGAAACTACACTACAGTTTTCTTTGGTCCATCAGCATCACCTGTATCTTTCGTAGCCGAAGCAAATACTTGTAGAACAAACATTTTCCATAGTCAAAACGATCTTGAATACTTAGAAGTAGTTTATAAAGGATTCTCAGACTGTAATGCAATATTAAAAGACAATCTGAGAATTTCTGGTAATCTTACTGGAACTCTGGTATTTGCTATGTTTAATGTTAATAAGAAATTTTAAAATTTAATTATTACTCATGAACCGAAGAAAATTATTAACAGCTATTGGAGCTTTGCTACTTCTAATAACAGTTGGTGCTGGTATATATTTAGCTAGCCAAGCAGCACAAAACGATCAGTCTGCTACCTCTGCATTTGCATGTAATGGATGGGCTTGCGGTTGTGGAAAGTGTGGTTGTGGAGATGACAAAGATATTACAAGCTGTGTACCTGGAAATCCTCCACCATTGCCTCCTGCTCAGCAAACTGGAGATTGCGGAGGTGTGGGAGCTGGAAATACAAGATGTGACGGAAATGGAAAAGAAAAGAAATGTTCTGGTGGTCAAATGGTATTTACTGGAAACTGTTGTCCATCTACACCTAATTGTAATTCTGCTGGTGGTACAGTTCCACCTGTAACAGGAAGTAATACTTGTAGTGGTGCAGGAAATGCAAGCAAATGTTTTAATATTGGTGATAATGTTCCTATTTCTGGAGGTAGTTGTACATGTGTTAGAACAACTGGAACACTTTGCGGTTGTAAAGTAACAACAGGAACAAGTGCTTGCGTAACTCAAACAAATGGTTGCGCAGCTGTAGGAGCAGCTTGTTCTGTAGCAAATATTCCAGGAACATGCGTAACAGATGGTTATGTAGCTGGAAGTCTATCTTGCAGCTGTAAGTTAAGTGGAACAGCAAATAATGGTGGTGGGCAAGGAGCAAGTTGCGCTACAAGTACAACACCTTGTGCATCTGGTTTATATTGTAACGGAACTTCTTGTGCTGCAAAAAAAGCATTTGGGGGGTCTTGTAGCGGTGCTAATGAATGTTTAAGTGGAATTTGTAGTAACTCTGGAACTAGTGGCAAGACTTGTGCAAACTCAACTTCAACAGGAAGTGGAAGTAACGGAGGAAGTACTGCAGGATCAGTAACTGCAGGTAGTAATACATCTGGAACAACTAGTACTTGTACTCCTTTTTATGGAAATGGAAGTGTTTCAATTCCTAATACACCAGAATGTGCAGGATTTACTTTAACTTGTCAGAAATATGTAGGTCCATCTAATAGTGGTACCTGCTCTGAAACCTCAACTGGAAGTGTAACAGTACATGCTGGAGAATCTGCAACTGTTACTGCTGCTTGCGGGCAGTGCGCACAAATTGACTGTATGCCAGGTCAAGGAGGATCTAGAGTTAATAACAATTCAACTTGTACAAGTAGTACTACTGGTGGATCAGTTACAACTGGTGGAACAACAGTATCTTCTGCTCCATATTGTGGAGATGGCGTTTGTGCAACTGGAGAACTTTGTGAGGCTACGGCAAAAGATGGAACAACATTTAAAGCTTGTGGAACTGTAGGAAGTTCACCCTCCGGTGCAAGTGTGCCTGCCTGTTATGGAACTACTTATAAACAACCTGTTCAATCTACAACATGTAAATATTGTGGAGATTCAGTATATACATCTGGAACAGAACAATGTGATGCCACAGCTCCTGCAACTGGAGGCAATAATGCTGCTCAGTGTGATGCTAGTTGCCATTTACAAAATATTGCAAATGCTTGCGTAAGTATGACAGAGAATGGGGTTGATCCAATTAGATCTGGAGCAAGTAACTATGTAGAATACACATTAATTTATCAACATAACTCAACATCGAATCCTTTCCCAAATATTAGATTATTAGTTTCTTCTGGAAATACTGTAGCAACTGCAGTTGGAAGAGATGCTAATAGTACTTCGAGTGCATTAGTAGCACCAATACCAGTTGGAGGATACAGTTATGATGCAGTAACATCTAGACATACATATATATTTAGATGGGAATCTGTAAGCACTGGTGGAGTTGCTGTACCAGATGCAACTTATCAAGTTAGAGGATTAACAGATGGAACTGATGCTGGAATAATAACATCACCTGGATCTTGTACAGAATCATTAACTGCATCTGCAGTAGCAGTGGAAGAACCATTATTCTCAATAATAAAAACTGCTGCACAATTTTGTGTAGATAATAGTGATGCAACAGTAAATTACACAGTAACAGTTACAAATAATGGACCTGTAACTGGAGTTGTAGACTTTGTAACAGATACTTTAGACCCATTATTAACAACATTAGGAATTACACCTACAAATTTAAGTCCCGCTACAGGAGTTTATGCTGCAGGCGTAATAACTTGGACTGGAGATGTTACAGCAAGAACTTATACTACAGGTCAAAGTAAAACATTTACATATTCTATTCTTATTCCTGTAGGACAATTATTAAATTTCTCAGGTGGAGTACAAAACTTAGCAACTGTTCAATACGATACAAATACAACATCTAATAATACTCAAAGCTTTAACTTAAGAACTCAGTTAAATTGTACTATCAATGGAATCCCTATTACTGGAGTGTTTGATGATGGTAGATTATTCTTATTCGGCTTAATATTTATAATGTTAGGATTTATTGCATACAGATATCAATTAGGTAAGACAATTTCAGAGAAATTAATTTCTGGAGCTGTTAGTACAGCAGAAGGCGGAGTAGAAAAGTTAATGCCTTTCGAAGATAGAATTGAAAGAAAGATGGAGAAAAGAATGAAGAAAGAAGAATAAGATATGCAGTAGTAAGTTGAAAGTCCCGGGATAAAAACTCGGGACTTTTTTCCGATGTCATTGCGACCCTGAGCTTGTCGAAGGGGAAGCAATCTCATAAATCCCAGGTAAGTCTTTAGAAAAGTCTTCGTATGTTTATGTCATTCCTGCGAAAGCAGGAATCTAGCGAAGCGTTTAAATTCCTATTCCAAAATAAGGATCATTAAGTAGATCCTTAATTTCTGGGTTAAGACTTAATATTAGATCAACTTTCCACTTTCTTTTCCATTTTTTTAATTGCTTCTCTCTGCCTATAGCATTATAGATTGAACTAAACCTCTCATAATAAACTAGTTTATAAATATTATATTTGGAAGTGAAGCTTACCTGGTTTTTACTTCTATGAATAGAAATCCTGCGTGTGAGATTATTTGTCACTCCAATATAAAATACTGAATTAATATGATTTGTAAGAATATATACAAAGTAAGTTTTCAAAGATATACTATAATAGTAATCAATAATAACGCTTCGCTAGATGCCTGGTCAAGCCAGGCATGACACTATATTTTTTATACATTAGGTGTTGATAATTGCTAAACTTATTGAATGCAAAAAGTTAAAAAGTTTTTTACTAAAAATTTAGAAGATGTAGTTTCTTTAGATTTAAGAGCCCTTGGAATTTTTAGAGTTTTTCTAGGTGGTATTTTTCTTATAGATTTCTTGGATAGATTAAAAGATGTAAGCATTTTCTATGCTTCAGGTGGAGTTGGGGTTGTCGAGAATGTGGGATTGTTTAATGGGACTTCTTTTTCACTAAATTTTCTTAATGGTGACTACAGATACCAAGCATTTATATTAATTGTAGGAGCAACATTATCTTTCTTACTTTTAGTAGGATTTAAAACGAGAATAACAACAATATTATTATGGATTATTGTTATTTCCGTGCAGAATAGAAACTTTCTTATTCTCCAAGGTGGAGATGATTATATGAGAATTCTTTTATTCTGGGCAATGTTTCTACCTGTTGGAGTTAGATTTTCATATGATTATTTAAAAAACAAAACTGAATATAAGAAATTAGATAATAAATCTCTTTCTCCGGTAAATATTGGTTTAATATTTCAGATAATATTTCTTTATTACTTCTCTGCACTATCTAAGAGTGATCCTATCTGGAATAAAAACTTTACAGCAATTTATTATTCTTTAAGTTTAGATATTTTTGTAACTTGGTTAGGTAGAATTCTTCTTACTTTAAAACCACTTTTAGTTCCATTAACTGCGTTTGTTTATTATTTAGAAAAATATGTAGGTCTATTACTTATTCAACCTTTTGGTAACTGGATAACCAGAACAATTGGAATAATTTTAATAATTGGTTTGCATTTAGGTATTGGCACTACCATTGATGTTGGTCAATTCCCCTGGATTGCAATTTGTGGTGTAATGGCGTTAATGCCTACAGAAGCAATTGATTTTGCTATATCTAAATTAGAAAAGAATAAATATGTAAACAGAGTTGATTTAAGTAAATATATAAGAAAGCTTGAACAATATATTCCTGAAAAAAACCCTCAGAATACAATTAAATTAAAAAAACATATTAGAGAAATATTATTTCTAACTGGAACAATAGTAATTTCATTATTCACTTTAAGCGTTACATTTGTTTCTTATATTTGGAACATGAATAATAATAAGGCCAATATTGAACTCATAGAAGAACTTAGACAACCATTTGTTTTTGTAAGAATGGATCAATTGTGGGCAATGTTTGCTCCTTATCCTTTTACAGACGATGGTTGGTATGTAATACAAGGGAATAGATTCGATGGAAAAGCAATTTCCTTATTTGGATCAAATACTAAAACGAACTACGAAAAGTTTCCAGATAACTATTCTCAAGACTTTAATAATGAAAGATGGAGAAAATTTATGACTAATCTTTATTACGAGACTTATTCCAGCTATAGAAAGCAATTATTAAGGTATATGTGTAATGAGTATAATTCTGACGATTCGAATTCAGAAAAGCTCGAGTCTATTGAAATGCATTATATGCTACAGAGGACACTTCCAGATTTTCAAACAGGTGATCTCCAAAATCTCGACTTTGGGAGAGTTACTTGTTCAACCTAAGGATAGTTCTCTTCCATTAATCTTTAACCATTTCTCAGCAATTTTATATTCAGGCATTACTCTTTCTACCTCTTCCCAAAAAGAATTCGAATGGTTTAGATGGACTGTATGGCAAAGCTCATGAACAATTACATAGTCCAAAACCTTTAAAGGAGCGAAACTAAGTCTCCAGTTAAAATTTAGATTCTTATCACTAGAACAACTTCCCCATCTTGTAACTGTATCTTTTATTGCTACTCTTTTAAATTGAAAATTAAAGTTCTTTGCATAGAACTTTACTCTATCTGCAATGTGATCTCGTGAACGTTCGATAAGCCATTCGTTAAGAATTGTTTTAGGATGTTTCTTACTTTCGCTTTTGAATACAACTATAGTATTTCCATTTCTTAAGACTCTTGGTTTTAAAAAGACTTTGTCTGAGAATTCTACTGAGAGTTCTTCACCTAAGAAAAGTAACCTTGAATTGTGTTCTAATTTAATCATCCAAGAATTGTAGCATAAGAAATATATTGTGAAGTCATTGCAAATGTAGATAAGCAATCTCATACTTTTCATGACATTCCTCGAAAAAATCTATACTTCAATTGTGTCATTCCGAGTGTAAAGCAATCTTATACGTTTAATTCCCCTCTTTTTAAGAGGGGTTAGGATTAATGTGAAAGTAAGCTCCCTCTTTTTAAGAGGGATGTCACGAAGTGACAGGGTGTTTCTTATTATATTCAAAGACCTCAATACACCAGTCTATTCTTAAACAAACAACCTTTATATCTTGAATTACCTCTTTTTCAGTAAATCTTAATATTGAAAGTCCTATACTTTCTAAATTATCCTGACGAAATAAATCATAATCTCCTTTACTGGTATGACTGATACCATCTAACTCAATGATTAGCCCGAGACTATGACAGTAAAAATCAACAATATAATTTAATAAGGGTTTCTGTCTATGGAAATCATATCCAGTTTGCTTTTTTCTTAACCTCTTCCAAAGCATTCTTTCACCCAATGTTGGATGCCTTCTTAAGAAACTAGCCTTTAATTTTAAATCATTTCTGTAAGAGATCATAAAACACCCTTCCATGCTTTGCATGGCTTCCCTCTTAAAAAGAGGGAATGAGTAACGCAATTGAATTAATTTCTATCTCCAAACATCAATTCGTACTTATCTTTTTCGAAATCCAAATTCTTTGTACTTACTATTTCAGTACTAATAGTTTTAAATTCTATTAAATTTAGTGACTTCAATTTACTTATAATCTTCTTTCTAAATAAAATAATAATAAGTACTAGAAATGTAGCAAGTAACAATAGTAATATCCAACCTCTGTTTATTGAATACTTCATATTCTTCTCTGCCTTAACATTTGTATTAATATTTAATATAGGAGCTTTGCTATAAATTTGATTACTCACTCTACTTACTTTCACAACCTTCTTTTCAGGAATTTCAGCTACATTCTGTGATGTCGATTTTGAAGCAATTATTTCTTGGTCTAGTATTTCTATATCCTCTTGATAACGTGGCAATATTTTAAATATACTGCCTTCTTCCACTAATATTCCTTTAACTTTTAATTTATCTCCAACTACTCTTTCCGGCATATTAATTCCCGTAGAAGCTAATACACTTACTCTTAATGTAGAATCACCAAATTCCAAATCTATACTTTTAGAATAGTTCTTCATAATTTCTCCTGAGTATTCAACTAGAGAATACTTTTGAGATTTTAGATTTATTACGTTTGCTGGAAGGATTTCTTTATTATCTCCAACTATTTTTACACTATCTCCATAAAGATATAGTCCATCCTTTATGCTTTTTAAAGTACCAGAGATCTCTACTCTATACGAAGACTCTAAAATTAAACTTAATGGATCTTTCATTTTTACTTTCAAACCCAAACCACCGTCTTCAATATAAAAGATCTTTTCACCTAAAGTTTCTGGTTCTACTGTTAAATATCCTCTCGTACATATAGAAGAATCTACTAAATTACTCGTTATAAGACCTATAGAGAGGCAAGAATCTACTGGTGGAGTAGTTGGAGGGGTTGTTTCTGGAAGGCCAAAACAAACAGCATTTTTTGCAAGGTTATCTAACATTATAGAATTACCTTGTGGGTTTAGAACTAATTTATTGCAATCTAATATATTCTCCGGTCCTTTTCTTTCAAAACTTTTATTTTCTGTTGGTTTTGAATAATGAATTGAATCTACTATTGCTCCATCAATATCGTGTAGTTCTAAATCAGACTCATCGTTATACATATTAATTTTACCTGCACCTAAAACAAGAATATTTTCTGAAAGAATACTTTGGGCACCTTCCGAAATAATAAAATATTGTTTACTAGGTATGCTTATTGATGAAGTTATAACTATCTTTCTTTCACTCCCACTTGAAGATTTATTTATAAAGTAATAATCTTTTAAATTAATACTTACAGTTGAATTATTATAAAGTTCTATCCATTCTTTTCCCGAATCTGTTCCTTCTCCATCTGGAAGAATTTCAGAAATAAATATTGATGATGAGGTAGCTTTTACTTTATATGGAACAGCTAGAGAAAGAAGAACGAATAAAAGAATTAAATATTTCATACCAAGATAGTAAATACTAATTTAGTAAGTTTACAATATTTAATACAAAAAGAAAAGCCACCCCAAAGGGTGGCTTTTAGAATTTAATTAAACTTATGCCTTTGTAGCGTAAGCTTTAAATTTATTTAGAATATCTCTTATGCTTGAAGGTAAGCTAGTTTCTGGAACATATACTCCAACAAATGAACCTATTAGGAATGCTATTACTACCCAAATTGCTCCACCAATAAAACCACCTGCAGCTCCAATAAGAAAGTCAGCTATACTTGGGCCAATATCAAAATAAGCGATTCTTGGGAAAAAGAATAAAGTGGATAATATACTAGAAACTGCCGCTGCGATTGCATAAACAACTGCTGCAGGTATAGATGCAATTAAAGAATTTTTTAGAACTGGAGATAATTGATCTTTAGTACCACCTTTTACCATAACTACTACATATCCTCCTGCAAGAAGAACAAGACCTGCTACTATTGAAAATACGAATCCAATACAAGGAATGAATGATAATAATACTAAAACAGCAGCTACTAAACCAAAAGTACCGCCAAGCTTCATGTTTGCCTTAGACATTAAATCGTTCATATTCTTGATAAAATAATATATAATTTGCCCTTATGATAGAATTATCCTGGAAGTTAGTCAAGCGAATGTGTATAATTTCTAAATTTTAATCCTTAAATATAGCTTATGAATCAGAGAACTCTAATTGCTACTTTTCTTATTTTATCTTTATTTGCAAGTGTTCTTGTCCTAGGCGGAACAACAGTTGTAAACCAAAGATTTATTGACAATTCAGCTTTCCAAAGCCAGCTAAAGGGACAATCTACAGATAACTTAGAAAAGTTAACAACTAAATTAGAAAAAGTTGAGTCCATAACAAATACACAACCAACAGATTCAAACTCTGCTGCTGTAAAAACTGGAGATAATATAACTGTAAACTACAAAGGTTGGTTAGCAGAAACAGGAGTTGTTTTCGATCAATCTTTTAACAGCAGCAATAGTGGATTTACATTTACTGTAGGTTCTGGAGTTATTGAAGGTTGGAGTGAGGGTGTTGTAGGTATGAAGGTAGGAGAAATTAGAAGATTGAAAATTCCATCAAGCTTAGGATATGGAGAGGCTGGTAGTCTTCCAACAATTCCCTCTAACGCTGATTTAATATTTGATATAGAATTGATAAGAATTAATAATTAGGTCATCCTGAGTACTTCGACCTTGCTCAGTATTGACTCCGTGGAAGGATCCCTGAATAGGCTGTAACATACCGGCGAGCCGGCACAAGCAGCCTGGTTGATATTTAGAGCTTAAAAGGGTATTTGGCTTTTTTATTTTAGATAATTGCTGTAACCTTAATTTATTCTTAATTTTATAACTAATGAACAATCCAGAATCGAATCCTTTCTATCAAGAGGCTGCTAAGCCTGTTTCAAATAAAAAAGTTCTGACCAATATTATTACTGTAGTTGCTGTTATAGCTATAACTCTATTAGTTTCTTGGTTTACAATTCTTGGACAAAATTTGGTAGATGGACCTTCAATGAGATCTAATTTTTATACTGGAGATTTTCTAATGATAAACAGATTTCCTGCTATTTTAGGAGAAGGAACTTCGAAATCGTTAGGAATTGATTACGAAAGAGGTGATATTGTTGTTTTACAAGAACCAGGACTTCCAGAATTTGTTAAAAGAGTAATGGCAAAAGCAGGAGAAGAAATTAATATCGATAAAGGAAGAGTGTTTATAAACGGGAAAGTAATGGTAGAAGATTATTTACCAGAGAATCTATATACAAATGGTGGTTCTTTCTTAGAAGAAGGAGCAGCTCCTTATTTAGTTCCTTCTGGATACATAGTAGCAATAGGAGACAATAGACCAGAAAGTAACGATTCTAGATTTATTGAAATTGGACCAATTAAAAGAGAATGGATAAAAGGGAAAGTGTTTTTAAGAATTTGGCCTTCCAATGCAATTACATTTATTCCAAGAGGTACTTTCCATTTTGTAGATGCATCTACATACGATTTTAGTAAGGCAGATCCAGACTTTAGACATCCACTTACAAGATCTGCTTGTACGAATCTCGCACAATGTTGGTAATCCCATAGAGACGAAGTAACAGGAGATTATTATGTCATTACGAGGAGCGTAGCGACGTAGTAATCCCATATGTTACAATCCTAACATGGGATACTATTTTGTATACTTAATGACAAATAAATACAATAAAACTATTTATTGTGGAATTACTAACAATCTTATTAGGCGATGCATTGAACATACTATTGGTATCAATAAAAAGAGTTATACGTTTAAATATAATATAAGTAGACTTGTATATTACGAAGTTTTTCTTGACCCAAAGTCAGCTATAGGTAGAGAAAAACAAATTAAAAACTATTCAAGAAATAGTAAGATATTATTAATAGAGAAGGTGAATTCAGAGTGGGTTAATTTATTCGATGAAGATTCCCGTGGAATTGCGACGCTTCGCTCGCAATGACGAATTACTATTTTGTCATTACGAAGAGCATAGCAACCTAGTAATCCCATAAACACGATATGCAAAAGAGTAGATTTTACTCTACTCTTTCAATAATTTAAGGCTACCAAATATCTATTATCTCTAATAAACATTTGGTAGCCGAAGACACAGATTTAACTCTTACAACGCTTCGACTACTTTTTTTTACTTTACAAAATCTTCACTGGAAAGTTTTTCATGCGTCAGGTTATCCCAACGACGAACGTTTAGTTTTCCATTATCGCTGAAGTAATATAAAGCCGTTGTACTTTCTTCTCGCTCGCAGATCCTGCCATCTTGAAAGTCGATGACTTCGTTGATTTTCAGATCCCAGCATTTAAAAGGAAGTTCCGGAGCTTGGGGCATATTCTGTGCTTCAGCAATTAATTTTACAATCTGCTCTGGTACAGTAACCTCCCATTTCTGAAAGGACTCCGGTATTAGATTTGTTGCCCAAAAGGACAACAAATAATTGCAATTTCCATTGTTGTATACAGTTCCTAATCCATCTGTTAATTCAGGGCCATTTGCATATTCTGGACAAGAAGAGTCGTTCATGTATGGTTGCCAAAACAGCCAGTAGTGAACATCGCTTGCCTGCACATTTGTAAGCCCAATGACTGATAGAATAACAGTGATTAAGAGCAATTGAAATTTCTTCATTTTTTCGTCTCCTAGACGTATAGAATGGGGGCCTTGCGCTTACCCATCCCTATATATTGTTTCTGCGCTGTGTTGTTATTAACCAGGCCGCAATAACTATTCTCATATAAGAACAATTATAGCGACCTGGCTTTCTGTGTCTTCGGTTTTTAAGGTTCTTCGAGCCTTTCAGCATCGATTTGTTATTTAGTAAGATAACTTGCGTCATCATTATTTGGTAACACTATATAGTGTACAGAGGTGTACACTTTTAGCATAAAAACCGCATAGAAAAGGGCAGGTTTTACCCTGCCCTTTAGACAATTCAGCTACCAAATAATTACTATCATCCTGAACTGGTTTCAGGATCTTTAATAATAACCATTTGGTAGCCGAAGACACAGATTTGTATCCTCGGTACCCGCTCAATTAAGAGCTAGCAGGTCGGTTTGCCACTCCAACCGTTTTCATCCAGAAAGGCGTTTTTACATTCAATCACGCCGTCCTGATCGACGAACCACTGTTGTTGTTTTTTCACACCAAATTGATCTGTTTCAAAACGAGTCAAGTGGAAATCGTCGCCATAGGCTTCGATATCCCAAGTGGCTTGTCCATCATTGACCGGGAATAGAGAGTGGTCAGCCAGTGCCGTCTGAACAAGCTGATTGACTTCAGGTGCAGGTGGACTCACCAGCTCACCATTTGAACAACTAATGGTGTAGTTGGCAACTTGCGAACCGTCTGGTTGCAAAACGAACACCACAGGGCTTTGCACACATGTAACCCAGTCAGATTCATTAAACACCTCGGTGCAACCACCTGAAGGTGGCCCGCCACCTGCGGGGATAGTCGCTGAACAGGAGTAAACGTGACTTTGCCCGTCATTGGGAGCTGCCAGCGTCTTCTTTACTAATGCTGGCGCAAACATTACAGCAACAGCTAACAATGCAAAGGCGAGGTATCCAATACGTCGTAACATGATCGGTTTCCTTTCGAGGAAATAAATTAACTGACACAATAAACACACTTAAATGCACTTATTGTGTCAGTTAATTTTCTGTGTCTTCGGTTGTTAATATTGAGATAGAGAGCTTTCGCCACTCATTTATTCTCAAAATCTTAAAACCGTAAATCATTAATATGTAAATATCAAATGATTATTACGATACCACCATTATATACTTATTTAAGAGATGTGTCAATAAGCAGTGACACTTATTGAAATTGCGAAAAGTTAATCTGGTTAATATTATAGGACTACTTCTTCTTAGGAGTTTTATCTTCTTTTTCAGGAGTTTTTGCCTCTTTTTTATCTTGAGGTTTTGATTCTTTATCTGGATCTCTAGGCATACCAGGCTGCATTAAATTTCCTTTATTATCGTATGCTTGAGTAGCATATTTATTAAGCTTAGATTCAACATCTGCTCTTGGTCTTGCATATTTATCTCTAGAAGCTTGTTTAATCTGTTCTTTTAGTCCTCGCTCTATATACTGAGGTTTTAATGCAATTGCAGTAAATGGAGGCGTTTGAGCTCCATCCACAGTCATTTTCATAGCAAGCCTATACTTGTCTAAGTTAACAAGATCTTCTGATGTTAAGTAGGGTGTAAATTCTTTTTCTAGTCTTAAAGCATCTTTTTGACCAACAACATAGTTCATTAAAGTACCTACATTACCGAATATTGCATCTTGTATTGTTGGATCAATTTGGTCTATATATTGGTGAGTAACAATAAGATTAAGTGCATATTTTCTTGCTTCTGAAAGTATTTTTACAAAAGATTCTGTAGCAAAGTTTTGGAATTCGTCTACATATAAGTAAAAATCTCTTCTATCTTCTTTCGCAATCTTTGCTCTTTGCATTGCATTCGAATAAAGCCTTGTAACAATCATTCCTCCTAATAAAGATGAGTTTTCTTCTCCAATTTTTCCTTGAGAAAGGTTTACTAAGAATATCTTTCCCGAATTCATAATATCTTGTAAGTCCACAGTAGATTTAATCTGACCAATCATATTTCTAACCATTGGAGAACTTAAGAATCTTCCAACTTTATTTTGTATTGGTGCTAATGCTTCTGCTAACAGTCTTGGATTCTGGGACATTTGCTCATACTCTTCCTGCCAGAATTTTAGTAAAAAAGGATCTTTAACTTGTTTTAATAAAAACTTTCTATAATTCTTATCTGTAAGAATTCTTTGTACAGCAAGTAAAGATACATTTTGACAATGTAATAAAGTTAAAACTGCATTGGTAAGAATATATTGAAGTCTTGGTCCCCAAGAATCTCCAAAGAATTTTTTAAATACATTTACAATTCCATCTGCTAATAAATCCATTGTTTCGTCCGGATGGATATCAAGCATATTTAAAGCTATTGGGTTTTCTATATCCGATGGGTCTAAATAAACCACATCTTTCATTCTTTCTTCTGGAATAAGCTCTAGCACTTCTTCGACTAACTCTCCGTGAGGATCTAATACTGCTAAGCCTTTACCATCCATAATATCTCCAAGAATCATATTTTTCATAAATGTAGATTTACCAGTACCTGTCTTACCGAGTAAGTACATGTGTCTACGTCTATCTTCATCCTTAATTCCAAAAGGTATATGTATATTTCTATAGTCTGTTAATCCCATTAATCTCATTCCTTTTTTAGGAGTTGCTCCATTTTTAATGGCTTCTAATTCTTGCTCCGAAATCATTGGTAGATTTAATGGGAATTCTAATTTCTTAGATTTAGCCCATGCAATGTTTGGTGTTTTTACAGATTCATTTGGTAAGTGGAATATAGAAGCTAGTTCTTCAATATTAAGAATATCTGTTTCTCTTTCGTCTAAATAACGTTCTTGATATTTATCTGGGAACTTTAGAACATCTCCTAATCTAGAACCTCTAATAATTTTTCCAAACTTCTTGTTATAAATTTCGAAGAAAGATTTTTCTTTATCTTTTGGTTTTATTAAACTATTTAATTGAGCTGTTTGGAATTGTTTAAAAGAAGCTTCTACATCTTGTATTAAATGTTTTAAATTACCAGCATCTGGTCCTTGCACTAAAATTCTAATTTTAAATTGGAATCCTACTTTCCCATTCTTCTTTTCTATTTCTCCAAATTCTGCACTTTTACCTTCTTCCAATTGAATTTTATTTCCCTCGGCGTCTTTTTTATTTTTTTGAGATTCTACATATTGCTTACCGGATTCTTGCCAAGAATTATCTAAAGGCCTTACTAGTAATTGAATAAATACTTCAGTCCCTTGATCTAGTTTTGAAATTGCAGAAGTAATTGATGCCAAAGGATCAACTTCAAAACTCTGGAAAGTCTTTATTGGCAGGAAAAAATCTTTTGCAAGTTTAAATTCTATTCCTATTCTATGTAAACTTTTTTTAATCCCTACTTCTGCATAGTCGTGTACTGCTTCTATTTGAGCTTCTGGATATTGCGCATAAATTTGGTTTTCTATAAAAGTTTTATATCTTTTAGTACAAACAACCAAAAAGAATATTCCAATAGGATTTGCATATATTTCAAAACTAAAATGGTCGTTAGACATTTCTTCTCCTTGTATAACTCCATGTAATGCCTGAAAGAACTGCTCTGCAGATGCAGGTTTTTTATCATTTTTTACAGGAACAGATATTTTTAAAATGACTTGTTCTTTTATTGTTTCCTCAACATATACCTGTAGATTTAAATACCTCATATAAATGAGATATAAAACGGTGAAAATAGCTGCTAGAAAAACAGAAAGTTGTATTATTGAGTTAAAGTCCACTGACTATATATTAAAGAGTATCTTGAATTATTTTATATTTATTGGTTAATTTAAGCAATAAATAATATCAAATGACAAATATCAAATCATCAATTTCCAAAAGAGTTTCAAATATGTTTGAAGATTGGTGATTGGTGATTTGATATTATTCACCCTCATTCGTTTGGAGATTTGTGATTTGTGATTGGTTATTGGTTATCTGGTATTACAAAAGGGGTGAACACACGCTCGTCCACCCGTGAAGAAGAGGTTATTTCGATGGTGCAACTGTGGTCAATTGTATTATAGTATTAGGATCCATCTGATCCATAATACCGTGAATTGCATTATTCTCCCATGTGGAGAATATTACAATTATTACAACAATTACAATTGCTACAATTGGAAGTAGAACGCATCCTGCTTTGAAGATGCGCTCGTTTCTCCAATAGAAACGATCCATTGCCTGTCCAATCTTCCGACGGCGGCGGCGAAGCCACCAATACAAGTCTCCTACCATTTCTATTTCCTCAACTTCTCTTCAGATTTAAACGAAAAGATAAATCGAATCAAAACAACCGAAACAGTGAACCCGTAGTAATGACCCCAGAGCCACTCCTTACACTTAATCATTTAATTCCTCCATGTGAATTGATTATGCGAAAAACTCGACTCAATCTTTAAATAGAGTTTTTCGCATAATCGAGCGTGTGTTTTTAATGTCCTGCTCTATTTCTAGAACATTGGAATTACAGCCGAGGCATGTTTTTCCGTGTTAATTATACCATATCTGGATTATTTAGTCGCCAACATGAGGCATCACTAAAGTATATCTGAGATTTCAGAAAGAAGACTATTTGCAGAGCTTTTTAAGTATCTAATATCTGGATTAAAGTTCATTTCGTGAGCTAGTCTATTTCTAAGCTTATGCACTTCCCACACCTTGTTATAAGAACTTGTACTAAAGAGATTTTTAGAAGATTTCAATCTATCTCCTAGTGTTTCTCCTTTCACTTTTTTAGATTTTAAAACATAATCTAAAAGTTTATCTGCTTCGATAACTGCAGTTTTTAATTTAGATTCATCGTTAGATGTTGTTAGACCTCTAACTTTATTCAAATTTGTTTTAGCTTGTAATTTCCAATTTGCATCTTCATGTTGAGGGGCAAAAAGCATATATATAAAAATGCCTCCCACAACCGCTGCAATAATTAAGATTATTATTAATATTTCACTCATATTTTTTGTAATAGTTTTTTAAATAGTTCATCTCCGTTAGTCTCTTCTTGTTCCAATTCTGGATGAAATTGTATTCCAAAAATAGGTTTAGTTTTATGTTCGAAAACCTCTACTCCGTCTACAGATTCTGCAAGTTTTGTTAATTCGGAACCAAGAGTTGTTATCGCATACCGATGACTTTCGTGTACTTTAATAATATCATCTTTTTTATAATCTAGAAAATCTTCTGAGAATTTTATCTCATTAATTTCTGCAACTTTTGAATCTAGTTTCTCTATCTTAGAGCCGAAAGCTTCTGCAATTAATTGACTCCCATAGCAAATTCCTATTATTGGTTTTGATGTTGAGGTAATAATTTCTGTTTCTAATTTATTTTCAATGGGATCTTGGCTTACAGAAGCATGATGGTACCCTCCGGAAAGAATAATCAAATCGTAGTTATCTTTATCTTCTAAAACTAAATCTTGGAAATATTTTACAGAAACATCAAAATCCTTTAATAAAGACTTTAGTGCTTCTATATAATCTGTATGGTTATCTATTATTAAAACTGTCATGAAGATATTCTACTTTAAATCCTCGGAATGGAAAATAGCAGTCTGAAATTACTTCTTAAGATCGTCTACAATATCTCTTAATTCTGCAGCTTTTTCGAATTCCAACATATCTGCGAATATTTGCATTTGCATTTGAAGTTCTTTAACAAATTTCCCTCTTTCCTTTTTAGGCATAGCTTTATAGCTTTCTGCCATTTTCTTTAAATCTTGTTCTTTTTCTTCTGCTGCTCCGTCTTTTTTAAATTTACTTAATTGGTCTTTGATTTCCTTTTTAATAGTTGTTGGTGTTACTCCATGCTTTGTATTGTACTCTTCTTGAATAGCTCTTCTTCTTCGAGTTTCAGAAATAGCTGCAAACATAGAATCTGTAACTTTATCTGCATACATAAGTACTCGACCTTCAGAATGCCTAGCTGCTCTACCTATTGTTTGGATTAAACTTGTTTGAGATCTTAAGAAACCTTCTTTATCTGCATCTAATATTGCAACTAAAGAAACTTCTGGTAAGTCTAAACCTTCTCTTAATAGGTTAATTCCAACTAGAACATCGTATTTACCAAGCCTTAAATCTTTTAAAATTTCAACTCTTTCAATTGTATCGATATCTGAGTGAATATATTTACTTTTAATTCCTTTATCTATTAAAAAGTCTGAAAGTTCTTCCGACATTCTTTTTGTAAGAGTTGTTACAAGAACTCTTTGCCCCTTTGCGACTGTATTTGCTACTTCATCCATTAAATCTTGTACCTGGGTTCTTTCCCAATATGCTTCTGCAAGAATTGGCATATCTTTTAAATCTCTATCTTCTAAACTTTTCTTTAAAGCTAAAAATGCATCTGGAAGTGTTGGTCGAACTTCGATGTTTGGGTCTAAAAGTCCAGTAGGTCTAATAATTTGGTAAACAATCCCTTCGTAATTTTTTGGTAGATTAAATTCTGGCATAGAAAGATTATAACATCAACTAGTTTGTAGTTTATAGTTGGTAGTTAATAGATGAATAGCAAATTGAGATTCTACTAAAAACTATAACCTAACAACTACAAACTTGTGAGGCTGCCACGCGTATGAGTAATATAACTCTGATTGGGATTGAGTGCTACATGAAGGTTACAGGTGGAGCCTCAATGCACGATGAGTTAAGATTTATCTTAACGAAGAGATGCAGATAGGTTCTCTTTGAGTAAAGTACTATTTTGGTAAATCTTTGTTATGTGGCATATCTTCAATGGCAAGATTTGCTATGGATTCCTTACCATTATCACCATTAAGTGCTTTACCTATTCCAAAGATATCCAAAAGACTTAGACACCATAGAATTCCATTTGCAAGATACATTACAAACTTAGCAATAAATTTTAGAATACTAAGAAGCATTTCCATACTATATTATACACCTAAAAGTTAATCTCTTTGAAAAGCTACAAGCCATCTTTGATTTGTAGAACTACATTGAGAGTCTTTGCAATTTCCGTAAGAAGTGAACATTGTAATTGTATTAAATCCTGTCCAGTCTGTCATTACTTCTGTTCTAGTATCTGGAATTGGTTCGGAAGTAAATACAAAACCAGAATAGAGTTTTCCACCTAAGCAAGCAGAAACTCTATCTCCTTTATTTAATTTCATAATATTTGCAAATTGACTTCTTGCGACATCACATTTACCTAGATAACAAACATTATGTCCTATTATTAAATAGTTTCTAATATTATTGTAAGTATCTAAAATTAAAGCTGGGTTACTTTTTTCTGCCCAGTCTCTTAAATACATTGCATTTAAATATACTTTTTGTGTTGGTGAAGAATTTACCCAAAGTCCATCACAATCTGGTTGTGTTGCTAAATCAACATTTACAGGTCTATCTGGACCGTAGTTTTGATTGTCTGCAGATGTTTTTGCAAGTATTTGATTTGTTGGTGATTGTGTAGCTGAAGCAGTTCCTACTAGGAATAAAACTAGTATTAAAACCTTAGCTATAGATGAAAAGTTTTTAGTATTCATATATAACAATTATATCAAAATTATGCTATTTTGAACACTGGTTGCCTTATGGGTATTTCATTTAGTTGGTTTTTACTGTAGTATTTATCTTGCCTTTATTACAAATTTATGAGGAAGATTTTTATATTTTTCTTAGCACTAATAACAATTTCTGTACTATTACCAGTTCAATCTTTTGCTCAAGATTTAGACTCCACTACCTATAGATTAGTTGCTCCTAGCACTGGTGAAAGTGCTTCTGGAATACAAAATTCCGGGAGTTATTCTGCACTCACAGACTCTTCTCCTGTAGATGACTTTACAACTACAAGTACTACTTATAAATCAATTGGCGGAACTGCCGCAGCTATCGAAGCGAATGTACCATCGGTTGTATGTTTCGAAACCAATACTTCATCTGGTACATGCTCAATTGGTACAAATGGATTGCAAGAAGTTTGTTCAACTCCTGGCTGTTACGACAGAGCAAAATTTCAATTAAACGGAAACAGTAATCCTGCAGACACAAGATATGCGGTACAAATAAGTACAGATGCTAATTTTACATCCTCTGTATATTATTTGGATCCAGTAAGTAGAACTATTAAAACAGGCTTGAATCTTTCCGATTTTATATATGAGTGTGACTGGGAAGGAACTGCTCTTGCTAGTTATTGTGCATCTGCAAATACAACATTTCAAAGATATAATATTTTAGGGCTTATCCCAGCAACAACTTATTATTTAAGAATTTCGGCATTACATGGAGATCCGTCTAGTGGCTCTTACACACAATCTTCTTGGAGTACAACTGCAACGGCTTCAACACAGAATACAACTCTATCTGTTGATGTTGATATTGCATCTTCGACTGCTGGAAGTAGTTCTCCACCATACATAATAAATTTAGGAACAATGACACCAAATACTGTAACAACAAGCACAAACTATATTATCTTTAGACTTAGTACTAATGCAATTAGTGGAATTATAATGAATATTAAAGGTACTAACGGAGGGTTACTAAATGGGGCAAGTCTAATAGCAAATGTTAATGCAGATTTGGCTTCTAATATTGGATACGGCTTAAGAAATGATTCAACAACTAATTCATCTAGTTTTACTACTTATCTAGGATCTATTACAGTTAGCTCTACTCCATCTAATTTCCAAGATGGTGGGGGTACAGATAGAGTTGGTTCTCCAACTACTTCTTTTGTTACTTTATTTACATCTAATGGACTAGCATTACATACTGGTGTTAGTGGGTATAAAGTTAAAGCAAAACCTAATATTACAAATTCTCCTGGAAGCTATTCTGAAACTCTTACCTATATTCCTATTGGAAGCTTCTAAAGAGAAATAAGCATAAAGTCTGCTGCTCTCAAAGAAAGCCATATATCATTTTTTGTAGAAAGTACTGCTGTTAAGCAAAGAAGCTCTTGCTGAAGTTCCTTATTAAAAAGTTTTCCAGAAATATCTAATCTAAATTCTCCAGTATTTGAATATAGATATGATTGTATTGAAGGAACAATAATATTTGCTGCTAGCTCTATGGCAGTTCTTTTATAACCTTTCTCACCTTTTGTATCTATAGAAAGAGTATCTTTATTTAAAATGAATACTTTTTCTTTAATAGGCTTTAACTTTTCTTCGGGAATAAATCTAATTGAAGAATTCGAAAGTATAAACTTCTTATCTGTGTAATTAAGAATTTCGGAAATTATTGCTTTATTTAAAAGTGATTCACCGGAAAATTCATCTAAAAATATTGTATCTGATGAAATTATAGACTCTTCTAAATCTTCTTCGTTTATATAACTTATATTTTCTCCCTCTAATTGCTTAGGGTTACTTTTTAATGAATAAATATTTACATGCACATAATAATCTTCTGAATATCTAATTATTTTTTCTAAATTAGTTTTAGTATCTGAATTGTATATATAAAGTAACTTTCCATTTTTTGCTTTATAGCTATGTTTTTTTGCTTTAAATAAAACTTCTACCTCTCCTGGTCCAGGATACATTGTTAATTCTTTTGGTAAATCAATATTTACAACCTCTGCATCCTGAGTTTTAGGGTATATTAATGAAATTGTTAGATCGGGTTTATAAGAAGGTGAAGGAGCATCTATTGCTAGTGTAATTTTTTTAAAATGAGAAATTCTTTTTATAATATCTCCAAATCTTTTATTTAATTTTTTACCAACAAGACCAGTTCCAATTAGGCATTCTATTACAACATCTGTGGATGTAATATCTTCAGCGTAGCAATCTTGCTTGAGTATTAGGTTTGGAGACTTAGATCTCTTTAGATTATTCCATAAGTCAAACGCTACCGGATCTTCAATATTGTTACTTCGTCCAACAAGATAAACAGTGACTTTCGAAGTCTTAGATAATTCTTCTGCTATTGCAAAGCCATCTCCTCCATTCCCTCCTAAACCACAAATTATGGAGTAATGTTTTTCTACACCATAACTTTCCACAATTTTTTTTGAGATTAAATTTGCAGAAGATTTATACAAAGAAACAAGGTCTATTCCAAAGTTCTTTGCATTTGTGTATAGTATTTTTGAGTTTACATTTAAGTTATCCATATGGAAAATTTTTTCTTAGAGCTAACAATTATACTAATTATTGCATCTGTTATTTCTATATTTTTTAGATTCTTCAAACAGCCGCCTATAATGGCTTACATTCTTACAGGAATAATTGTTGCTCAGCTTGCTTTCTTCAACGATCAAAGTAGAGGTTCACTAGATATTCTCTCTAAAGTTGGCAGTACATTATTACTTTTTGTAATTGGTTTGGAATTTAAAATTTCTGAACTCCGTTCTGTGGGGAAAGCCGCTTTAATTACTGGATTTGGCCAAATCCTAATAACAACTGGACTTGGATTATTTATTTGTAGTCTTTTAGGATTTGGTATTAGAGAATCACTAATATTCTCATTTGCGATTACTTTCTCCAGTACTATTGTAATTGTAAAGTTATTTGGTGACAAAAAAGATCTGTCTAGTCTTCACGGAAAAATTACGGTCGGTTTCCTACTTGTACAAGACTTCTGCGCGATTATGTCTTTGATTTTCTTGGCAGGATTTAATAATGGGCAATCCCCAACATTGGATGTTCTTATGATTTCAATAATTAAAGCACTTTTTTTACTTACTTTAGCTATAGTTTTCAGTCAGTATGTGTTTCCAAGACTTATACACTCATTAGCGAGATCTAGTGAGATTCTATTCATCTCAAGCTTAGCTTGGGCATTTGGACTAGCATCATTAGTAAGCTCTCCTGTAATAGGCTTCTCTATCGAAATTGGAGGGTTTCTAGCTGGACTAGCGCTTGCAAACTCATACGAAAGCTCTCAGATTATCTCAAAAGTTAAATCTTTGAGGGACTTTTTTATAGTTCTTTTTTTTGTTGCACTTGGTACGCAATTAAACTTTTCAAACCTTGGTTCTGTAATTTTTCCTGCTGTATTGATATCTATATTTATTATTATAGTAAAGCCACTAGTAGTAATGTCAATTATGGGAATTTTAGGATATAAAAGCAGGACAAGTTTTCTTTCTGCGTTAGCAGGCGCACAAATATCAGAATTTAGTTTAATTTTATTAATATTAGCTAAAAAACTTGAGCTTGTGAGCGATGATTTAATCGGAATAATAACTTTAATTGCTATTATTACTTTTACTTTTTCTTCATATTTAATTTTAAATGGAGATTTTATTTACGATAAATTGGCTCCTTTGTTGAGTATTTTTGAAAAAAAAGGCAAGAAACTTGAAATTTATACTGCAACTAAAAATTTAAATAATCATATTGTTTTATTGGGTGCAGATAGAATGGGGAGAAGTATGCTTAATACTTTAAAAGATATTAAAGAAGATGTTTTAGTAATGGACTTTAATCCAGATATTACTTTAGAGATGAGCGAAAAGGGTTACAACGTTATATTTGGTGATATAGCTGATGAAGAAATATTAGGCAAGGCAAAAGTCGCCGATGCTAGAGTTATTGTTTCTACAATTCCAGATTACGAAGATAACATAATTCTTCTGACGTTCTTAAGAAATGAATTAAAAGGTAGAGAAAAAAGACCTCTAGTAATCCTTACAGCGCATTCCAATGCAGATAGGAATGAGTTAAAAGAAGCAGGTGCGGATTATGTAATTATGCCATATAAAGCTGCTGGAAAATTCTTAGGTAAACTTATAAGATCTGGAGAGCTAGGAGAAATTTCCTAGTATTTGGTATACTAAGGAAGTTACCAAATATAAATGCCAGAAATATTTATTTTCGATGGACACGATATAGACAGAACAGTTGCAAGACTTTGTTCTTATACTAGAAGTCAAATTCAATATCTATTTAATCTTGATACCATTTTTGATGATGTACTTAAAATACTTGAACAAATTATACTGGTTAGACAATCCACCCCCGAAATGAGAAAAACTTTAGCATATAAACTTAAAATCCTGATTGAAATTATCAGTGAAGATAATATGGAGAATGAGAAAAATATATCCAATATTAATATGTGTACCAACATCATTTCTCAACTAAATGTTGGTACAGAGTTTTTTGTAATTGAAAGAAATAGTGGTAGACAGGGTTATAAAAAAGTTATAGAACAATAGTATGGATCAATTCATAGAAGATGAAAAACAATATCAGTATAAATTAAATATTATATTTGTTAGCTTGCAAACTTGTATTCAAAAAAATTATCCTGTACTAATAAATGATCCTGATTTCATAGATAAACTAAGTTTTCTTCTTGAGAATTTTAATAGGATTAAAACTGAAGTATCTAGTGCAATAATTGAGACTTCAGTAATGAAAATATATTTTATAAGAAAGTTTATTTTTTCTTTAGAAAACTCTAGAGATTACCTCAATCTAATCGATATTTCTTCAAGAATTATTGCAGAATCTAATATTGATATAAGAGAACCATTAGTTGCTTCAGCAAAAAATATCTACGAAAGAGATTACAAAAAAAGGAGAAAACTTGTTGTAGAATCCTAATTTCTACTTAGTTTCAACATGTTTAGCTTTCTCTTGTCTATCAAATTCTTCTTTTAATTCCGGATAAAGCTTTCTTGTAACTTCATCGATTGTGAACTTTAATTGTGGGAAAGGAACTCCTTCTTTTGCTGTTACGCCTTCAAAAAACCAGAATGCTCTTTCTGAATGTCCCCATCCTACTGTAGGTGGCATTCCATATTCAAGCATTTCTACAAAATCAATATCTAACATTTGAGCCTCATCATCTCCTGCATCTCTTAATCCTTGCTGTTCTGTAAATCTTGATAATTGATCTAATGGATCATTTAACTCTGTATATCCATTTCCTAATTCACTTCCTGCAATTATTGGTTGAAATCTTTCAGTTATCTCAGGATTTTCTAAACTAGATTTAGCTAATGGGGACATGAACTTTGGAACTCCAGTTAAGAAGGCTGGTCCTGCCATTGTTTTTCTTATTACTTTCCATAAGTTATCTACGACTCTATTTCTATTAGATTCACCGTCTAATTTCACGCCTTGCTCTTCTAGAATCTTTGTTAATTTCTCAACTGAGTCTTTCTCTATATCTATATTAAATCTTCCATTTAATAAGGTTGTATAGTCTAAATTCTCCCATTCTTTTGAAAGATCTATATCAAACCCTTTAATTTTAAATTGTAGAGTTCCAAAAACCTCTTGCATAACAAATCTAAACATATCTGTTATTAGTTCCATTCCTTGTTTGTAGTTTGCATATGCCCAATAAAACTCCATGGCAACATGCTCAGGTAGATGCTCTTCACTTAATCCTTCATTTCTAAATCTTGGACCTAGGTCAAATACTTTTTCGAAACCTCCACCTATAAGCCTTTTTAAAGGTAGTTCGTGAGAAATTCTTAAAAAGAAATCTTCCCCTAAAGCATCGTAATGTGTTTGAAATGGCTTTGCATCTGCTCCTCCAGTTGTATGTTCTAAAACAGGAATATTAACTTCGTAGAATCCTTTTTTTGTTAAGAATTCCCTAGTTTTCTCCCAGAAAATTGCTCTTCTTACAAATCTAGCTCTTACTTCAGGATGTAAATTCATATCTAAATATCTTCTTCTATACCTTTCTTCTTTCACCTCCATTTCTGTAGGCATTGGTCTTATTGCTTTTGTAAGAATTTTAATTGTGTGTGCAAGAATAGAAATTTCTCCTCTTTGAGTTTTTGTAATTTCTCCTTTTACTTCAATAAAATCTCCAGTGTCTAAAAGTTCTAATTGTTCGAAAGATAGTTCTTGATTTCCACCTTTAAGCTCATCGGCTTTAATATAAACTTGAATTTTCCCGCTCATGTCTGTTAAGTCCATAAACACAAGCTTTCCATGCATTCTTAAGCTCGTTATTCTTCCAGCTAAGGTTACTGTTTGAGTATTAAATTCTTCAAACTTACTAATAATTTCGTCGTTTGTATATTGTTTTGCAGATTGAGATGGGAAAACATCGAAGCCTAACTTCTTTAACTTGTTTAGCTTTTCAATTCTTAATATTCTTTGCCCTGCTAAATCTGAGCTTTCAATTACCGACATATAATAAAGATAATAAAATTTACTAAAGGGAATTATAACTGAATAGGTGAATTTATTCACTATTCCAATCAGGATTTTAACCTTCTAGATTTTCTGGTTCTTTATGATATTTTAAATTTTCTTCAAATAACGTTTCCGTATAACAATCTAGTAATGCTTCTAAGGTAACAGGCTCACTTTTAAATCTTAATAGTTTCTTTAATTCTATATTTCTAAATAAATACCAAATGGTAGTCTGCACAACTAAATTTATCTTATACTCAACAGTGTTATGCGGGAGATCTTCTTTTAATAAGACCACTGACTTTACAAATTCCTCTGTATTATCTAAATCGGAAATTCTTTGAACTTTATTTAAACGATGGTTTACAAATAGTTCAATACATTTTGCTTGGTCTAATGAAGGATCATCTTCTATTTCCCCAACTTCATTTCTTGGTAAGTGATCTAGAATATTTGTATGTATTATATAGTCAAATGTTCTTCTTACAAAGTATTCTACTGTTTCTATAGGTATTTCAAAGCTACCCATATATTTAGCAATGAGTGCTTTAAAAAAATATTCATTAAATACTTTTATTGCATATATATCATACTCAACTACTAAACCACAAAGCCAAGGAGAAGCTGTCCCCCAAACATGGTCAACAATATTCATACATTTAAGATATGGGAGTTTTTCCTCAATTTCTAAATCGGTCATAGCCTCAACCTGATCTTGATAATCACTAACTTGTGATGTTCCCACTATTTTATGAATATAGCTAAGAAATCTTGCTCTAGAAATTGCAGTACCATCATCCATA
>JBDSRX010000001.1:0-5943 GCA_039929105.1 Candidatus Dojkabacteria bacterium | reverse complement strand
CGATTTTCCAAGAATAAAAATAATTAGAAATAAAGATCTAATCGAAGAGAGTAAAGCAGAAATTTTTGGACCATATCCATCCAGAATGCCATTGAAAAATATTCTAAAAAGAGTTCGAAAGGTATTTCCGTACGCAAGTTGTAATAGAAGATTAATCCAAATTTCAGAAGATCCAATAGAAGTGGATAGTAACAATAGAATCCCATGTCTTTACTATCATCTAGGATTATGTAAAGCACCCTGTGCCAGTTTAGAAAACAAAGGTGACTATATGAAAGACTTTAATAATATAAAAAAGTTTTTCCAGGGACAAAAAGTAGATATTCTTAAAGATCTAGAATCTCAAATGAAAATCTATTCTCAAGAGAAAGATTATGAACAAGCTGCACAAGTCAGAGACAAAATAAAAGACATAAAATATGTAACTGCAAATATAGGAATAGATAATGAGATTGATGATATTTCTGTTGAAGAACTAAAAATAAAACAAAGAGAAAATGGAATTACACAGTTAGTCGAGGAGTTGAAATTCCCTGAAGACAAATTACAAGTACACAAAGGATTTAGAATTGAGTGTTACGACATTAGTAATATTCAAGGTACAAATCCAGTAGGTGCAATGACTGTAATGATTGATGGAGAAGTAAGACCAGACCAATATAGAAAATTTAGAATTCGATTACAAGAATCTCCTAACGACTTTGGAATGCTACAAGAAATGATGGAGAGACGTCTGAAGTATCTAGTTAATTCTCATGTCATCCTGGACGAGTCCTACGACTACTCTCAGGATAAACTCCGCGAAGATCCGGGATCTCATACACAGGATATAAAAAAGATCCCGCATCAAGTGCGGGATGACATAAAAAAGAAAATAATAATTAATAAGAGCTTTAAACTTGAAGCTGATGAATCTTTTTTACAAAAGCCAGACTTAATAATTATAGATGGTGGAAAAGGGCAATTAAGTTCTGTATATTTAATTTTAAAACAATTCGGTTTTGAAAAAGAAATCCCAATAGTAGGCTTAGCAAAGCAAGAAGAAGAGATTTTTAAAATGACTTATCAATTTAGAAACGATGAGATTGTAGGAGATGAAAAAACATTGAGACTTCAAGGTATATCTAAATTTTCTAGGATAATGATTCCAAGAAAATCGGAAGCTCTATTTATAGTTCAAAGAATAAGAGATGAATCCCATAGATTTGGAATTACATACCACAGAAAGTTAAGAAGTAAGAAGATGGTGTTGAATACAAAATCCGAATAACGAAATTCGAAATCCAAAAGAATAACTGACAGTACTAATTTCATTCAACTGACAAGGTTCCATTAACTTAGAGGTGAGAAGTTCAGGACTGATACGTTACATATTTATTTTTTCACGCAGGGAGTTTGAGCACTTTTAGTTATTGCATTTTCAAATAGCTACGAAGTAACAAAATGCAAAAAGCTCTGCTTATAAAAGTGCGAAAGAAAATACTTAACTTGAGGAGAATGCAACGTCTCGAGCTTTATTTTGCTTTAGTATTACAGGTGGTAAAGTTCTAAGAACTAGTCTTAGTTGTCGTCACCGTCCTCGTAACCCTTCCTGCACCTGCAAGAATTGAAGCCAAAAATCTTTCAGTAAAGATATCAATTACCACTATTATTATTAAAGCAATAATTGCCGACAGATTTAAACTTCCATTCAGAACTGGTATTCCTTGGATAATTCCCTGCGTCCAATCTGTAAGTGAAAAAATAGTTTTAATAAAAGTTGGAGCGTTAATTCGATCGTAAAGATTAAACAAATCTAGAATTATTCTTATAAATAGAAGAATTTCTATAACTTTAAAAATACCATCAACAAAGTTTTGAATAATATCTGTAGCATTATCATAAAGAAATGCAGTTAAGATTTCAGACACTGCAATAGCTATAAAGATATAAATTCCAATCGCTACTAAAGCATCAATATTAATACCTGGTAATGTTCCTGCAGGAACTGCAACTGCATTTGCAAAAGGACTTATAAAGAAATTACTTACACTATATAGAGCTGATATTAGTATATTAGAAGTATTACCCCCTAACATTTGAACTAATATTCTTAAAACTAGTATTGCTGAAATTGCTCCAGCTATTCCAAGAATTATTGCTCTCAATCTATATCGTAAATCTGCCATAAAAAAATTGTTAATACTTATAATGTTATTTTATAGCAATTCAATCGATTATTCTATTGAGTTTCTATAGAATATTCTTTTAAATTATCAACATACACATGAAAAACCAAAGTATTTTTCTTTGCTACTATCTTCTAAATTATATATACTGAGTCTGTACAAGTATATAAACATGACTAAAAAGCTTATAATCATTACAATATCATTATTCCTAGCTATAGGGGTTATTATCCCGCATAGCATTCACGCACAGCTTAGTGCAGTAAGTGAAGATGGTACGGGAAATTCAGCTGGTAAGAATGTTTTTAATAAAACTACAGTTGAGCAAAATGCATTAAACCATGGTTGTAGAGTTACAGGATGGGACGGGGGAATTCCAATTATTGTAGACTCTGCTGGAATTATTATTCAAAGTGGAAACTGGGGAGATCAAATCTGTGGAGTTACAGTAGTAGCTGGAGGAGATCCTCGCAATATTACTCAAGAAGATATTACCGCTTATTTCGATACACATGGAAACTCCCAAGGTGGAATAGCTGGAATTCTTTCAAATATCAACGCAACGCTATTAGACCAAAGGCCTGCAAGTGGAGTAGATTACGTAAATGAGAAAGTTTATGCAATTACGAACCCAGGAAAAGTTTATGCAGCAGAAAATCCTTCAACATATTATCCGGGTCCAGGTTCTGAATTATTAAGACCTATCCAAGGATTCTGGGGTTGGTCTGTAAACTTAGTTTTTGGATTTTTAGTATTAGTAATTCTTGTTGTTGCATTAGCAATAATGTTTAGACAAAGATTAGGTGGGGCTGCAGAAGTTACTATTCAAACTGCAATTCCAAGCATTGCCTTAGCAATGATTCTTATTCCTTTAAGTTATGCCATTTCTGGACTATTTATAGATGCCATTACAATTGGAACAAACGCAGTACATGGATTTTTACTTGGGCCACAGTCTCCAGGTGCAGCAGTTTATGCAAATAGACCAAATGCAACAAAAGAAGAGTGTGATTTACAAAGTACAGATGTTATTGGAAATACTACAGAACCTTGCGACAGAGGTTTCTACGCAGACGATCCATCGATAGATGTTTTTCGAGCCAGGGATAGAATTGATTTAAGACAATCTGGTGCACAAATTGGAGCAGGAGTTTCAAACTCAATTGGCGGAGTTCCCGGTGCTAAAACTATATTTAATCTAATAGGAGGGATATTAAAATTATTACCAGGTGATGAAGATCAATTTAGCGAGTTTGCTTGGTTTGGTAATGTTATAAATATTATTATTGGTATATTAACAATTACTGTTGCTATAAAAATCTTCTTTAAATTAATTAATAAATATCTTGTATTAATAATAATGCCTGCATTCTCACCATTTATTTTTGCGACTGCAGCATTACCAGGTAACGGAACAAAGTCTATTGTTAGTTATTTAAAGACAATGGGTTCTGCTGCGTTATTCTATATAGTTACATATGCTATGTTTGTCCTGACCTTAATATTTACCGACCCTACATTTCAAGCATCCTTACCAGACTTTAGAACTGGAGGATATATTCCACCATTATTAGGGTTACAAAGTATTATTAAAGATTTAACAACAAGTGCAAACTCATTTCCACTAACTCAGTTATTAATGACTCTAGTAGGATTAGGAATATATTTCTCTATTCCAAAAACATTAGAAGGTATCGACCAAGCATTGGGAACAACATTTGTTCTTCCACAATTAATAAAAACTCCATTTGAGAGTATGGCACAGAGCTTTAACTCAACACTTAAGGCTGGACAATTTGTTACAAGACCAATTCCTGGAGCTATTAGAACAGTTAGAAACGAACTTACTTCTGGGAAATTAACTACTAGATGGAATAGGTACCAAGAGAGAAGAAAAGGTTTAACTCCTGGAGAAGTAGGTACATACGAATATACTCAAGGACAAAGTCTTGCAATTCAAAAAGCCACTTACCAAAGAGAGCTTGCAACAGAAAAACAAAAAGCACTTATAAGTAAAGACTACTCACAAGTACAGAGATTAAACAAAGCAATTGCAGATATCGATAGAACTGCTGCTGCTAGAGACTTTAGATTAACACCTGGTGAAGGACAAAAAGAGCCAGAGTTAAAAGTATCTTTCAGTTTTAAAGGTTCCCCAACTGTTACACTTACAAAAGCAGCCATAGATGACTACAAGATTGCTGCGACTGCTGCACCAGGTACTCCAATGAAGATTAGGGGAGGAAAATTTGTATTTGAAGCAGTTGGTTTTACATTACCAAGTAGTATTGTACTAAAAGAGTACGGAGTTACTCCAAGAAAAGCTGCAGAAGGTCGAGCTGGAGATGCATTAGACGAAGGTAAATTTATTAAAGATATAGTGCCTGGTGCTTCTATGGAAATACCAGTAGGTAAAATATTACCTGCAGAATTCGACGTAGTTGTTGATTCTGGAGCTGTATTAGCTCCTACAGATAGAGGTGGAAGTAAATTTGAATTAACTGTAGATATAATGATAAATAATCCGGGAGTTTTCTTCAATGGTACTCCACCTAAGCTAGGACCAATTAATGATTATCTAACTGATAAGGTTGCATTTATGATAGCTCAAAACGAATCAGATCCTATTAGAATAACGATGAATGTTTCGAGTTAATTATAAAAAATTACTCCTAAATGCTAAAATCACTAGTAAATTACTAACTATATATACCTAAAATGGCAGAGAAAGGTTCCGACAATACAAAGCCTGATTCAAATCCTTACTCAGAGATAGAGATTGATCTGTTTGATCCCAAAGAGAGCTTAAAAAGTATTGTTAGACTGGAAAGAATCCCTCAATTACTTGAAATATTTGCAGATGGTGGTAAAGCAGATAAAATAATGACAACTATGGCTGGGTGGGGGATGGAAGATCCGGAGGCAAAG
This sequence comes from Candidatus Dojkabacteria bacterium, assembly GCA_039929105.1. Classification (GTDB taxonomy): domain Bacteria; phylum Patescibacteriota; class Dojkabacteria; order J137; family J137; genus JBDSRX01. The sequence goes on along the minus strand of JBDSRX010000001.1, from coordinate 847 downwards.
ACATTCTTAAATTTACTTGGAAAAGCAAGTAAGTTAACAGAGTACTTATTTACTGGAGTTTTTGCTTTACCAGAGATTATTAGATTCTTAAACTCCGCAACTAGAGAAGCAATCGCAGATAAAATGAAGTCCAGCTTCCCAGAATTAAAGAGAAGGATGGAAGCCAACGACCACGATACTGAAAGATTTCTACAAGAACATGAAACTTTAATTGAGAAAGATCCTTACATCAATGAAATTGTTTACAATGCACTTAGAGAAATGCTTTTGGGACCTAAATCAAGTAAGATAGTAGGTATAGATGAAAAGACTATTTTTTTAGCTACTAAATTTCTAGATGACAAACTTCTTTTCAATAATAGATCTCCCGAATATTCTGCATTTGTAGATTGTAGGGTTGCATACTTAAAAGAAAAGTATGCTGCTGCATATCCAGATGATGAGTTCGCTGAAGCTGTAAATTACATAGTTGGATTGCCTCCAGTACCAGTTGCACCTGTAGGCAATAACTTCTTTGATAATGAATTTCTAACTCATAATATTTCTGTAGAAGAGATTGCATTAGATCTTTTCCACACAAATACTAAAAATGCTAAGGAAAGATTCTTTGAAAGTTCAGTAAATCTAAAAGATCTAGATGATAATCCAGATTTAAGATCAAAAATAATAGGTATTAAAGCCGACGAATTAACAAATTCACTAGAAATATTTGGTATTCCAGCACCATTTATATTCCCTCCTATAAAAGAAGGTTTGGAAATGCTTTACGATGCATATAGAAATGGTGTGCCTGCTGCATTCCCTGCCCCTGTACCAGGAACTAGCGAATTCTATTTTAATGAGTTTT